>CAJXOI010000267.1 GCA_913057885.1 uncultured Micavibrio sp. | reverse complement strand
AACGGATTGTATGATCGACGTTCTGCAGGTGACGTATCAGGCGAGATACGATCATCATCCGGGCGAGCCTGAATAAGGGCGCGGTTGTAATTCAATTGTTCGCGTGTCAGTTGAAATCCAACAATGATTTGATAGTCTTCTGCTTTACTTGGGTCGCTCATCGGAATGAATTGCGTGATTTTTTCCGCGTGATCTAAATTATCAACCAAGGGACGGAAACGCATTGCCGTTGCCATGATTTTTTTTTCAATCGTCAATCCGCGCGGTGTTGTGATAGTTGTAAAATAAGGAAATGTTACGAACGCTTCTTCATTTCGGTTGCCTTCAAAACGTCCTTTATCCGTGATACGCCCACGCATAATAATATCAAGATCGACTTCCATCCCGTCATCGACAACTTCGCAACCTCCTCGTACATCATGAATTGATGCGCGTGCAGTCATTTGACCGCCAATGCCACCATCTTCGAAAAAGGTGAGCGACCGTGTTGCCGGCAGGATAACAATTTTGGGGCATCCTGATGCGATGACGGTTTGTTGCATATCAATAGGTTCTTTTGGATCTTCCTGAGCTACGGGTGCAGGTGCGCCCTCTGCGCCTTTTGTAGCCTGCGCATTGGACATTGTTTCTGCTTCCTTTTGCAACGGTTCAACTGTCATCATTTCCGCAGGGGGCGGAGTTGGAACTTGAGCAGAGGGTTGCGCGGGTTTTGATACCGGCGCTTGGGATGCAGGTAAGGCGGCAATCTTTGGTTTTGATTGCGGGGTTGTTGGGGCTTGCGCGGGCTGTGTTGTTTGTTCGACAATTGTTGCGGGTCTCTCGGCATTAACATTAATATCACCATTAGTGTCTGCAGCTAATTCTGCATTATCTTCCGCGAGTAAGCTCTCGTCAGGCGTTTGGGCATTCATGACGCGCGGTGTTGTGCCCGTCAATTTCTGCATTTCCGATAACTCTGTCGCCACAGCGGATTGATTGACGACAGCTTCAGTGTCAAGTTTTTCAACTTCCACTTCCTCTACAGGGGTATCAAAAATATTCCATACAGAAGAAGACAGTTCTCCCAAATCCACTGTTTCACAAGCGGTGAGGGATAAGCATAATGCAGATGTTAAAAAAAGGCGCTTCATGTTTTATTTGCTCCAATTATTCTCTAGATTTTCAAACAGTGATAGCCTATGTATTGAAGTATGACAAGCCGAGAAAAAATTCATATTCTATTGGCCGCGCCGCGTGGATTTTGTGCTGGTGTTGATCGTGCGATTCAAATTGTTGAACAGGCATTAGAAAAATATGGCTCGCCAGTTTATGTGCGGCACGAGATTGTTCATAACAAATATGTCGTTAATGGGTTACAGGATAAAGGCGCCGTGTTTGTCTCTGAACTATCTGAAATCCCCGCAAATCACAACGACCGTCCAGTCATTTTTTCAGCGCACGGTGTGCCAAAATCTGTCCCTGAAAATGCCGAGCGAATGAATTTATTCTACATTGATGCGACATGCCCGTTGGTGAGTAAGGTTCATCGCGAGGCAGAGCGTTACTATAAAAATGGCGAGCATATTATTTTAATCGGTCATAACGGCCACCCAGAAGTCGCAGGCACAATGGGACAATTGCCAAAAGGAGCGGTGACGCTGATTGAGACAGTGGGTGATGTTGATGACCTTCATTTTCCTGAGGATCAGCCGTTGGCCTATGCGACACAAACAACACTATCTATTGACGATACGGCTGATATTGTTGCGGCACTTCAAAAGAAATTTCCGAATATCAAAGGCCCGCATAAAGAGGATATTTGTTATGCCACGACTAATCGGCAAGAGGCTGTTAAACAAATAGCAAAGCGGGCGGATGCAATGTTGGTTATTGGTGCACCAAATTCCTCCAATTCAAATCGTTTGGTTGAAGTTGCTCTCAATTATGGGTGTCAGAAGGCTATGTTGATTCAACGAGGCGAGGACATTGATTGGGCGTGGATGGACGATGTCCAAACCCTTGGCCTAAC
>CAJXOI010000266.1 GCA_913057885.1 uncultured Micavibrio sp. | reverse complement strand
GGCCAGCTCAGCAATAGCATGAACGCATGCCAGTTTCATTTCCTCGTTAATTTGTGTAGCACGACAATCCAAAGCCCCGCGGAAAAGAAACGGGAAACATAAAACGTTATTGACTTGGTTGGTGTAATCCGACCGCCCTGTACATACGATTGCATCTGGGTGCGCGGCTTTAACGTCCTCGGGCATGATTTCGGGGGTCGGGTTTGCCAATGCCATCACAAGGGGTTTGTCTGCCATCTTGGTACAGTTGTCCTTTGTTAACGCACCAGCGGCAGAAAGGCCAAGAAAGACATCTGCGCCTTCGATTGCGTCATCAAGAGAACGTGCGTTTGTATCCACGGCAAATTCTTCTTTATGCTTATCCATGCCTTCTTTACGGCCTTTATAGATAACGCCGTTACGGTCGCAGACGGTGATGTTGTCTTTTGGCAAACCCAACGCCACAAGGATTTTGAGGCAGGAAATAGCGGATGCGCCAGCGCCATTGGCAACAAGGCGGATATCAGACATTTTTCGGCCAGAGAGTTTGATCCAATTTTGAAATGCGGCGCCAACAATAATGGCGGTGCCATGTTGATCATCATGAAAAACGGGAATGTTCATCCGTTCTTTTAAACGGGTTTCAATTTCAAAACATTCGGGAGCTCTGATATCCTCTAGGTTAATACCGCCAAATGACGGTTCCATCGACGCCACAATATCACAAAATTTATCAACATCCGTTTCTTCGATTTCAACGTCAATGGAATCAATTGCAGCAAATTTTTTAAACAGGACGGATTTTCCCTCCATCACCGGCTTTGACGCTAACGCCCCTATATCTCCAAGGCCAAGGACCGCCGTGCCATTGGAAATAACGGCGACCATATTCCCACGCGAGGTATAATCAAATGATTTGAGAGGATCTTTTTCAATTTCTAAACACGGTGCGGCCACACCGGGGGAATAGGCTAACGCCAAATCACGTTGTGTGGTTAATTGTGTTGTTGGTTTGATCGCAATTTTTCCCGGAGTGGGGTATTTGTGGTAATCAAGAGCCTCTTGATCAAAAGATTTTTTATCGGGCATGGTGGCTGATCCTATGATGATTAAGATGTGCCTATCATGCCGAATTCGCTCACGAAAACAACTACCGATCTGTATTGCGGGGCAATATGAATTGCTTATGAAAGCTATATATTTATTATGATTACTTTATGGCTTGAACACTGAGTTAAACAGCGAAGCCCTTTGCCAGCATCCATATACTCATGGCCATCATCATTAGATTTTCTGTCAGGGCTGTAAAGCCGAGTGGAACATTCGTTCCCCCGCCTACGCATGCGCATTTTAAGTCACGTTTATCAATATAAACCGCCTTGAACACCGATATGGCACCAATAGTTGCAATGGTAAGCGCAGCCGGCGCGGCAATATAGGTAAGAACACCACCAACCATTAATGCCCCCGCGATGCCTTCCACAAAAGGATAAATATATGCATAAGGCACATACCTCATACCAACCAGATCATATGTAATGAACATGTTGGTAAATTGAAATAAATTTTGAAGCTTTTGAATAGCCAAGGCGCACATGCTGAACGCTACAAAATATTCAAAAAGGGAAACGGCAAGGTCTCCACGCGGAAAACCGATACTGGCGGCAATTGCCATTAAAAACGTTATTGAGAATAAAGCAATAACAGGTTGATAGCCACTCCCATTGACTTTGGAGTTTTCACCCTTGCCAAAAAAAGCCCTTAACTCGCTATATCCACCGATCCTGACATCGTTGATGAAAACCTGCGGTGTGGTTTCGACACCAAATTCTTTATTCTTGGCTTCCTGCTCTTCACGAGAGGTAATGGGGTGATCGTCGACTTTGTAGCCGTTTCGTTTTAGCAGATCATAGGCCTTTAGCCCAAACGGACATAAATGAAATGGTTCGGTCTTGCGATAGATGGTGGCAGTCTTCTTTTGACTATTCATATCTTTCCAACAATTAGTAAATGTTTAAGTTCGAAAGAAATTAACAGTGAG
>CAJXOI010000265.1 GCA_913057885.1 uncultured Micavibrio sp. | reverse complement strand
GAGAAATATCTTTTGCCTGAATCCCAAAATTATCATGCGTTAACCGGGATGTTGACCCCCGAGGATTAGGCATGAAAAACATTATTTTAACGATTGGATTTTTTGTTATGAGCGTATTATCGCAAACCGTACAAGCCGATGACCGCATTTTGGATATACAAAGCCATACTTCCCCTGCAGGAATAGAGTTTTGGCATGTTGAAGATCGCACTTTGCCGATCTTGACAATGCATTTTGCATTTCGTGGTGCAGGGTCATTGAATGACCCTGATGATATGATTGGGCTGGGGCAGCTTATTTCAAACACCATGGATGAGGGGGCTGCGGATCGCGATTCTCAGGCTTTTCAAAAGGCATTGGAAGATCATGCCATTGATTTATCTTTTAACAGCACACGCGACCATTTTACGGGGAAGATTAAAACGATAAAACGCCATGCTGATTTGGCCTTTGAACTCTTGCGCGATGCGGTTCAACAACCGCGCTTTGATGAAGAGGCGATCAATCGCATGCGTAACGCCAATATTTCGCGCATAAAATCATCTCAGGCACGGGCGAATTGGATGGCATCCCGCTTGATGAATGATGCCTATTATGGCGACCACCCATACGCCCGTAATAGTGGCGGGACAATCTCTGGATTGGAAGCTGTTACTGCGGAGGCCATGCGCGATTTTGTCAAATCCAAATTCGGGCGCAATAATCTGGTTTTGGCGACTGCAGGGGATATGTCTGCGGACGAGGCGGCGGCCATCATTGATCAGGTTTTTTCGAAGCTTCCACAAAATTCAGATTTAAAAGATATATCTGCTGTATCACCACCCGCGCAGCCATTGCAAAAAGCGTACAAAATGGATTCTCCGCAATCTGTTGTGCAAATGGCTTGGCCTGCCTTTGCAAAAACCGATGATGATTACCATGCGCTTCGTGTTTTAAATCACATCCTCGGAGGTGGAGGGTTTTCATCATTGTTGATGGATGAGGTGCGCGAGCAACAAGGATTAACCTACGGCATTTATTCCCACCCCGTTCATATGGATTATGCAGATTATATGGTGATTGAAAGCGCGACCGCTCCCGAGAGTGTGGCACCGATGGTGCAGTCTGTTCAGGATATCCTAACCCGTTTGACACAGGATAATGTCACTGATCAACAACTTTCCGAGGCGAAAAGCTATTTAATCGGGTCATTGCCTTTACGGTTTTCAAGTACATTAAGCCTTTCTGGGGCTGCTCTTCGTATGCAATTGGATGGCCGGGAAATAACAGCCCTTGACGATTTTGCGAGCCACATCAATGCCGTGACTGCCGAAGATGTAAAACGCGTGGCGGGGCGTATTTTCCGAAATATCAACCCTACTGTTAAAATTGTGACAGGAGCCGTGCCCGCCAATATTGATTACGATATGGTTCAGAGTATCCCGGGAATTGAATAATGGGGAATCCGACACAAACCCAAGCCTGGCATCGCCTTTTAAGTCATAGTCCAAGCATAGCACCTGTGAAAGATTATCGAATTTCCGTTAATGGTTTATCGCTTGATCTCTCTCACGCACTGATTTCCGAAGATGTATGGACGCACTTGTTTGAATTGACAGAAGAGCAAAACGTCGAAGACTATCGTGACCGGATGATAGCAGGTGAGACCATCAATATCACGGAAGACCGATCTGTGGGACATATTTGGCTGAGGGCGAAGGTGCGTGATGATGTGCAAACCGTTTTGAAGCAAATGGATGATTTTGTCCGTCGAACACATCAATCGGGCCATTTTACCGATGTCGTGCATATTGGAATTGGCGGGTCTGATCTTGGTCCTCGGTTGGTATGTGAGGCTTTAAAGCATCTTCCGAAAAAGTTAAATGTCCATTTCGTTGCAAATGTCGACGGTGCCGACATTGCCGAAATATTAAAACCATTAAATCCTGACACCACGCTTTTTATTATTGCTTCCAAAACATTTACAACAACCGAAACAATGATGAATGCGAAATATGCACGGAAATGGCTGGATGGTCGCGATATTG
>CAJXOI010000264.1 GCA_913057885.1 uncultured Micavibrio sp. | reverse complement strand
TATTCAGGAATGTCAGGCGGAACGCCGTTTCACGGTCATTGAAAATTTGCGTGTTTTCAACCCAGCTCATGATCGTACGTGGGGACATCAATGTCGATAGATCCCCCGCCATAAAGCCGACACGCGTCATATCCGCCATGCGCACCATTTTATCGGCTTGCGCCTTATCAAATTCGGGGAATTTCGATGTGATAATCGCCAGTTCTTGGTCGTGAGGCAGATAATTGAGTGTTTGAACAATGTTCCACCGATCCATTTGCCCCGCATTGATTTGTTGTGTCCCGTGATACAAACCCGATGTATCGCCCAAACCAATCGTGTTTGTGGTGGCAAATAAACGGAAGGATTGGTGGGCACGAATGACCTTATTCTGTTCCAACATGGTCATGCGACCCTCGGCCTCCAACACCCTTTGGATAACAAACATCACATCGGGGCGGCCCGCATCATATTCATCAAAGACCAGCGCCACTGCATTTTGCATTGCCCATGGCAACAAGCCTTCTTTATATTCCGTCACCTGTTTGCCGTCGCGGACAACAATCGCATCCTTGCCCAATAAATCCACGCGTGAGATATGGGAATCAAGGTTAATCCTTACGCATGGCCAATTGAGGCGCGCGGCAATTTGTTCAATATGGGATGATTTCCCTGTCCCGTGATACCCCTGCACCATCACGCGGCGGTTGAACATAAACCCAGCCAAAATCGCCAAGGTCGTGTCATAATCAAACACATAGGCATCATCAATCGCGGGTGTAAATTCAGACGGTTGTGCAAACCGTTTCACCGCAAACGGAATGTCAAAGCCAAATAACGCCTTGCAATCCGCTATCGCATCAGGGGTTGTCAGGTTTAAATCTTGTGTGTGGTTCAGTCCAAGTGCGCTCATAAAAGACAATATAGCACGCAATCACCCTTTCACAATCATAGGCGGGCATTTTTCTCCACCTAAAATATGCATGTGAAAATGCGGCACTTCTTGCCCGCCATGGATTTTCGTATTGCAAATCGCACGGTATCCGTCGTCAGAAAGGCCCTTAACCTCTACCACTTTGGCAATCGCACGGTGAAAGGCGGTTAATTCTTCTGCCGTAGCATTGGCGGAAAAGTCGCTGAGGTCGGTATATTCCCCCTTTGGGATAATTAGGCAATGCACGGGCATTTGCGGATAGAGGTCATCAAAGCACAAAACGTGATCATCCTCAAAAACAGTTGTGTTGGGAATTTCCCCGCGCAGAATTTTTGCAAAAATATTATCTGGGTCGTATGTCATGTCACGCGTCTCCATTCAAAAAGGCGAGATCAGGATCAAGCCATTTGCCATCATCCATAATCATTTCGTCATCGGCGTAAATTTTGCCTTCTTTGCCCAATAACATGGTTGTGATGTCCCAATGTAATTTGGATCGATTTCCGTTATCAACATTCACCTTATCCCCGCCATATTCTGTCATGGTATAAGCATCGCCAAGGGCGATATGAAATGACCCACCGATTTTTTCAGCCAATAATATAGATGCCACAGGTGTTTTCCAAAACGGGTTTGTTCCGATGCCAACCTCGCCGACATACCGTGCGCCTTCGTCAACGGAAACGGTTTGTTCAAAAATATCTTGTCCTTTTTTGGCGGAGAATTTTTCCAAATATCCGTCTTTGAATTCCATTTCAATGTCTTCGATAACTTCGGCTTGGAACCCCTTTACGGCGAATTTTCCTTTGGCCACCACTTTGCCATTCACGCTGTCACGGCGGGGGGCTGAAAACACCTCTGACCCCGGAATATTCCGTAATGTTGTGGAATTCACAAACGTAAACCCATCAATATCCATACTCAAATCCGTGCCGTCATTATTGGTGAATCTTAATGTCTTGGCGGCATCCAGTTTTTCAATCAGGATTTTATGTTTGGCGTGAATGGTGTCCCAATCCTGATTACACATGGTGAAATAATCGGCGATATATTTTTTATAATCCAACCCGTCGACCTGTGCATCCATTTCAGTGGGTATCAAAGTTAAGGTCGATTGAATTTTTCCTG
>CAJXOI010000263.1 GCA_913057885.1 uncultured Micavibrio sp. | reverse complement strand
CGTGCCATTTCCTGGCTTCATAGTTACGGGCATGTTGACTCAGTGAGATATAGCGAAGATCGTGCGGAAATGCACGTCACTATGGGGAAAATAGCTCTGAATAAATTTATCAAGATTTTTGAATATTATCCTTTGCCCTAGACCATGCGGCAATGAAATCATCTATAGAGGCATCTTCCAAGCACATTTGGCATGATTTAAGGTCATCTTCCATGAAATCAAAACGTTCTTTGAATTTCAAGCAGGCCTGCCGCAAGCATTCCTCTGCATTGATTTTGAGGTAAGATCCCATCAGGGCGGAAACAAATAAAAGATCACCATATTCATCCATAATATGATTTTTATTATTGGTGGCGAGGGCGGATTTTAGCTCTGCTAACTCCTCTTGGAATTTATCAAAAACATCATCCATTGAGGGGTATTCAAACCCAGTCTTTCTTGCTTTTTTTTGTAACTTGTTGGCTAGCAACAACGAGGGTAGGGATAGCGTTACATCATCAAGATAATGATCTTTTATATCTTGTTTCTTTTCCTTTTCTTTTTGTTGTTCCCATAAATTATCTTCAACATCCTGTGCGTTTGCGGCTTTTTGATCAGCAAATACATGAGGATGGCGGAAAATCATCTTTTTGGTGACATGGTCTATAATATCACTGAAATCAAAATAACCAGATTCTGAGGCCATTTGTGCATGAAAGACAACCTGAAATAATAGATCACCCAATTCGTCTTTCAAGTCATTCATATTGTGACGTTCGATGGCATCTGCAACTTCGTACGCTTCCTCAATCGTGTGCGGTTTGATTGTTTTAAATGTTTGTTCAATATCCCATGGACATCCGTTATCTGGGGAACGAAGACGTTCCATCAATTGAATCAAATCACTTATATCGAAAGGGGTCTTTTGCGTATCCATCGCCAAACAATAGGGCGTTTATTTTGAAGTCACAACTGAAAGTTCGTGAAGTGCGACTACTTGGAGATAATGAACGGTAGCGCATGAAGATGGTCTTGTAAATAAGCCGCCTGATCAGGCGGCTTGTTTACGTTAAAATAAAGATCACAATGATTTTAGAAACGTAAGCCTAGACTGGCTAAACCTGATGGAATTGCACCGCTTCTCGAACCATTAGATTCGAAACCATCACCAATGACCTTGCCTTTTGCTGATGAGACCATGGCTTCTCGCGCATCATCACCATTTGGCTGAATGTAGAATGTAGCTTGTCGTGGTTTTTCACCTTTAAACTCTGCATGGCCAAACGCATGGTCGGGTGCTTTATCACAATCAACAGGACGTACATTAACTTCAACGTAACCGGCTTTTGCCCATACTTCTGATGTCACGTCGCTTAAATTTTCTGTTCTCAAAATAGTATTCTGTTCATTGATCGCATCAAGGCCGCTTTGAATATCATCATCCCAGAACGTCGTGTAGGCTTTGGGCTGCGTTAAGGCACGGATTTGTATCGAGCACTCAGTGCCAAATGAGTTTTCAGCCGCTTGTTTAAATTGATTAGTATAATCAACAAACTGCCCATGCGTAACGGGGCGAAAAATATTCTTTAAACTCCAACGGGTCATTAGCTTATGCTCCTTATTAAATATGCTGATTACATATAAACGATTTTCAATAAATTTGCAAATTTTGTTCTAACACCTCTTTAGGCGTTTTATATCCAAGACACTTGCGAGGTGTGTTGTTCATTCGATTTGCTATTGCTGCCAGGTTGTCATTTGAGACTTTCTCTAAATCTGTATTCCTTGCCAAGAACCGCCTGATCCTGCTATTCGTATTCTCAACCGTGCCTTTTTGCCATGGTGAGCGTGGATCACAGTAATAGCTTTTGATATTCAACTGGCGGGAGAGGAGGGTGTAATATAAAAACTCTGATCCGCGATCAAAAGTTACCGTTTGGCGCAGGGGTTTAGAGAACTTTTGCAGCCGTTCACGGATGCTGCTCATAACAGTGTTTGAGTGGCGCGATTCATTTTTAATGAGAACAATGTAACGACTTTTACGCTCTGTCAGCGTTGTGACATTGGCTTTGCCT
>CAJXOI010000262.1 GCA_913057885.1 uncultured Micavibrio sp. | reverse complement strand
AGAAAGGCGCATATCGTCGGACTGGCAAAAGCCTACACCACCCGTGTTGGAACAGGCCCGTTCCCAACAGAGCAGGAAAATGACGTTGGGAGTTACCTTGGTGAAAAAGGGCATGAATTTGGAACCGTTACCGGGCGGAAGAGACGCTGCGGTTGGTTTGATACCGTGTTGGTTCAACATTCATGTCAAGTTAGTGACATCGATTCCATTGCACTCACCAAACTGGATGTGCTTGACGGAATGAAAGAGTTAAAAATTTGCGTTGGATACAAACTTAATGGGCAAATAATAGACACTGTCCCCTCCCATTATCACGATTGGCAAAATATAGAGCCCGTATACGAAACCTTGCCCGGCTGGTCAGGAACAACGGCCGGAATTCGCGAAGTAAATGACCTTCCAAAGGAGGCTCTCGATTATATCTCTGCCATTGAGCATAAAGTGAAAAAGCCAATTTCTATTATTTCCACCTCGCCCGAGCGGAACGATACCATTATTCGCCAAGAGTTTTTTGCACGATAAGTCTTAAAAGCTTTGCTTTGCTTATCTAAACAAATCGCCTAGACTGTTAGTCAGAGCAAATCATGGGCGAAGACGAAGACATAGACATTACGGCTAAGGATGATTCCGAACCAAAGGAAGAGCAGGAAAAACCAATAGTCGAAGATAAGAGAGAGAAAAAACTCGCTGAAAAACTTGGCGGGGGAATCGCGACGTACGAAGATAAATACTTCATCGATCTCAATTCAGAATTAGACGAATACTCGACAGACACTGTGAAGGCTTATGACGCCGGAAATTCAAAATCAAAACCGCGCGGATTATTTGCCGTGATTTGCAATCCCATGTATACGCCGCGCACCAATGTCACACATAATTATAAAAAAATGGCAAATTCAACCCTGCCAAGCCTCGTAGAGCATGGCCGCATCATTTTACCTGATGGAAAAGCACGTTATTGTTATATTTATCAAAATAATTTAGGCGAGCGCGTATATAATTCGGACGAAAATATTGCGCTTGGATGGAAAACAGAAAAACTAATCGAAACTCTTGTAATCCCAATTTATAACGCCCTTTCCGATTTGCAAAACAGGGATGTAACTCACGGAAATATCCGTATGAGTAATCTATATAACGGTGGAAGCAAAGACTTTGAGAAGGTTAAGCTTGGTGAATGTCTTGCAGTTCCCGCATCATTAAATCAACCTGTGATCTATGAACCCACTGAACGTGCAATGGCCGATCCCATTGGACGTGGTGAGGGAACAATCAAAGATGACCTCTATTCTTTGGGTGTTATACTGGCAATGCATGTGCGCAACTTTGACCCCCAACGCGGCAAAAGTGAAGATGACGTTATCGCCGCCAAAGTTGTACAGGGGAGTTATGGAGCATTGATCGGGTCCAGTGACCGGATTGCCAGCGGTGTTTCCGATTTAATCCGCGGTTTGCTGGCCGATAATGATAAATTGCGCTGGGGCTTGGAGGAGATTTCAGAATGGCTCGAGGGACGCCGTCCAAATGCCAAACAACCTCTAAAGGTAAAAAAGGCGGCGCGCGGGATCGAATTTATGGGTAAGAAATTTTTCTACGCCCGTACATTTGCGTATCGCATGAATCAAAGCCCACAAGAATGCATCCCCCTCATCGAAGGGAACGAATTAAAGCACTGGATTGAAAGGTCGCTTGATGATCGTGAAATGATGGCAAGGATCGAATTGGCTTTCCAATCCGCAAAAGAGGGTGGTACCGGCGTCGGATATTGGGATCGGTTGTTGCCTCGTATATCCATTGCAATGGATTATCAAGCCCCCATCCGTTACCGCGGTATGGCCTTGCATATGAATGCGATTGGAAATGCAATGGCCTTGGCCTTTATTGAAAAACGTGGCATGGCCAATTTTGCCGAGCTATTCAATAACGGTATCTTGTATTTTTGGATTTCGACTTTGGCTGATCTCAATATGGATGTGGCTGAATATATTCAACTGTTGGACAAAGTCCGTGGTTTTTTAAGACAAGGCGGTATGCTCAATGGTATGGAGCGATGTCTCTATTTTCTAAACCCA
>CAJXOI010000261.1 GCA_913057885.1 uncultured Micavibrio sp. | reverse complement strand
CCAGAGGATAATATTGGGTATATAAATCAAATGTATGAAAACCATTATATGCTGCAATGGTTGGATGCATTCCAATACTTACCACGCGATAACTATGTAACGGGGCGCCAATATAATTTTTTATATCTTGAAACAATTCTTCAGCCACATAGGATTTATATGAAATACCATGTGTTTGTTGTGACACGATAAATTCGTGATTTTTAAATCCTACAATAAATAATTGAAAGGTAAGCAAAAGATAAACAAGATAAAATGTCGCTTTTTTATAAGGTATATATCGCAATAATATCAGTAATGATAATGCAAATATCAAGTGCCATAAGCCAGGGTGAAGCCAATGAAATCTTGCAAAATTAACCTCTGTCAATAATGGAATAGTCTCTCGGATGGGCTGCATCGCAACCGAATACCAAAGCCCATAAAAAATAGAGATAGAGAAACACATAAAGATCAAAAGAAAACCAACAAAAAATTCATTATCAATTTTTGTTTTTTTTAGCCAAAACACTGACATAGCAGAAATGAATATCGTTGGGAGGATTACATATGTTTGGAGGCTTGGAGCATGATACTGGCCATATATAAAATTTTTAAATCCTCTCAGCAAGCCCCCGGTTAATGATAAAAAGTTGGGGGCATATTCGGCACGATGCGGGATAAATAATGGTGATATAGTGTTTAAAATGATCCTATATTCAGTGGCCAAATAGATGGCTGATATGGTTGTAATTGCTGCAAAAAATCTTATGTTAAAATGCTTGCGGGATATAAGGTCATATAAAAAAATCATACCTATAAATATGATAAAAAAGAAAAAGGCATATATGAAACTGCTTAAAAAAGGCAGTATGATAAGAATAAGCCAGTCATATATGCTGCTTTGCTTATTGCGTATGTTGAGAAAGGCATAAAGAGCAAAAGGTTGACCGGCAATACTTAAAAGAGTAAAGGCATAATAGGGCAGTAACGCAAAACATAAGGCTACTCCGAAGCAAACAATCTTTTCATTTTCATTTTTTAAGAAATGCTTTTGTAACAATAAGAACATCCCAATAAAAGCGACAATTTTTATGAAGATTAGTACAAAAACGTATGCCCAAAACGGCGGTAAAAATAAAAATACAAATACAAAAATATTAAACTCGGATCCAAAGCTTAAGCGTGGGATGTTGTATTGTGGAATAATATTTTCAGATGAAGAGAAAATCATTCCGCTCTCGGCCAGGACTTTTGAATTAACAAAGACGCTGTCCATATTGTCATGTATCGTAATAAAAGAACTTGCTCCATTTATAAAAAAAGGAACGAAATATAGAAGGATTACCCCTAAACAAATGAACCACTTCATATTTTTTTTAAAATTGGCTTCTAACATCTGAGTCATGAATTATGAATTGTTTTATATTTTTGTATTTGATCTAAAAAGTCTGCGTAACCCGTATCAGAAAATACATCAGATCTAAATCCCTTCGTCATCAGTAATGGAGCATAATAGTATATAATAATTTTCCTATAATTTTCTGATCCCAGGTTGGGGCTCAGAAGGTGATTTTTTAAATTGACGTTTAAAAGATCTTGCACATCCTCGCAGAATTTCAAACAAGGAAGAATATTGTGAATCAATTCAGGCAATTGTGTTTTTTTATTTTTCACTATTTGCAGAAATGAACTTAATGCAAGTGTCATTGGGCGATGATCCCTCCATTTATTGCAATAGGATCTCTCGGGAGTTATAATGCGGCCTGGTTCTGTTGAGAAATCGAGGACAACTTCGTTGTTGTTGATCGAAACACGTCGTGTTCTATGATGGGCAAAACGCCCTAAAGTTAAATGAATGTCGATGTGATTATATTGGGCCTCAACCATAATACTTCCATCTTCCTGATAGCTGGCGGTCAAAATGGAGAATGTCTGATTGTCCAAAAGATAGCTTAGGATAGACCAACAATGGGTGCCCTGATCAAAAGAAATTGGCGTAACAATATCGGAATATTTTGTTATTCCATTTCGATCTTCCGTTAGAGGATCTTGCCAATCTATTTCAATCTTTTTTATTGGTCGTGTTGCAATGGCTTTTTTA
>CAJXOI010000260.1 GCA_913057885.1 uncultured Micavibrio sp. | reverse complement strand
AATAGCGAAGAAGTAAAACCGATGAAACTTGATAAAAAAGCTATCCGTGACTTAGCCGAAATATTAAACGATACCGACCTCACCGAAATTGAAGTCGAAGAAAAAGACACTAAGGTGCGCGTTGCCCGTCAAATTACACAGCAGGCCTTGAGTGCCGGACCTGCGATAGCTCCGTCGCCTGCAGCGCCTGTTGCTGCATCTGCGCCTGCAGCCAATGCACCAGATAATACAGCTGTTGCTGATGCCTCTCACCCTGGGGCTGTTACTTCACCAATGGTTGGGACAGCATATCTTGCGCCTGAGCCAGGCGCTGCAAATTTTGTGTCCATAGGTGATAAGGTCAATGCCGGCGACACCATTATGATTGTCGAGGCGATGAAGGTGATGAACCCGATTAAGGCCGATAAGGGTGGGACGGTATCACAGATTTTGGTATCTGACTCGCAAGCTGTTGAATTCGGCGACGTCTTAGCCATAGTCGAGTAAGGACCCCAATCATGTTTAAAAAAGTTCTCATTGCCAATCGTGGTGAAATTGCCCTTCGTATACACCGTGCCTGTAAAGAAATGGGGATCGAAACAGTTGCCGTACACTCGACCGCTGATGAAAATTCAATGGTTGTCCGTTTGGCCGATGAATCCGTGTGTATCGGCCCGCCCTCCGCGAAGGACAGCTATCTAAATATTCCTGCAATTTTAACTGCCGCCGCGATTACCGGGGCCGAGGCTATCCACCCTGGCTATGGTTTCCTCTCTGAAAATGCTGAATTTGCCCGCATGGTCGAGGAACATGGCTTTGCCTTCATCGGGCCAAAGCCCGAGCATATCGAAGCCATGGGCGACAAAGTTGTTGCGAAAGAAACTGTACAAAAGCTTGGCTTGCCTGTTGTTCCGGGGTCAGAGGGCGCTCTAACATCTGTTGAAGACTCCGTCAAAACGGCAGGGGAATTTGGCCTGCCTGTTATTATTAAGGCTGCGTCTGGCGGTGGCGGGAAGGGCATGAAAGTTGTGCGCAAGATAGAAGATGTTGCCGAGCAATATTCCACCGCACGATCCGAAGCCAAGGCCAATTTCGGGGATGACACGGTTTACATGGAAAAATTCCTTGAAAAGCCGAGGCATATCGAAATTCAAGTCTTTGGCGATGGAAAAGGCGGCGGCATTCATTTGGGAGAGCGCGATTGTTCCATTCAACGTCGTCATCAAAAAGTCGTCGAAGAAGGGCCAAGTCCTGTATTGACAGACGAATTACGCAATCATATTGGCACAATATCCGCCGAAGTTGTACAAAAAATGGGGTATCGCGGCGCGGGAACATTCGAGTTTCTGTACGAAGACGGCGAGTTTTATTTCATGGAAATGAATACACGTATTCAGGTTGAACATCCAGTGACTGAAATGATTACAGGGGTTGACCTGGTAGCCGAACAAATACGGATCGCCGCTGGTGAAGAACTCTCCATTAAAAAAGAACGTATCCGCCTGCGCGGGCATGCGATCGAGGTTCGCGTCAATGCCGAAAACCCAAGAACATTTGCACCATCCCCCGGAAAAATCAAGGAATATCATGCCCCCGGAGGATTAGGCGTACGCATGGACAGCGCCATTTATAAGGGATATTCCATCCCCCCCTATTACGATTCCATGGTTGGAAAATTGATTGTTCACGGCCGTAATCGGGAAGAGTGTTTACGCCGCCTTTTAAGGGCAATTGAAGAAACCGTCATTGAGGGTATTCAGACCACTTTGCCACTTCACGAGTGGATTATCACACAGCCTGATTTCATCAGTGGTAATTACACAATCCATTGGTTGGAAAAAAAGCTGGCTGAATTGGATGAACAGGAAAAGGGCGCCTCTTGATATTTTGATGTGATGCGGACACACTAAATGAATGTTTAGTGCGCATCAAACCGTTCAAGAGGGATGGCAAAGTTTTAAATCTTATCCAAAGTTAAAACAGCTTTATCTCTATAATATCTTGTTTATTTTGGTGACGGCTATAGCACAATTAACACCAGATAGCCCTTTCGTAAAGTCAGGCGCCGCCATAGTCGGTATTTTGGGGTCGATTGCCAGTTTATT
>CAJXOI010000259.1 GCA_913057885.1 uncultured Micavibrio sp. | reverse complement strand
TTATGGCCTTTACGGGACACAAGCTCTATGGCCCCAGCGGGGTTGGTGTTTTATGGGGAAGGGAAGATTTGTTGAATGCCATGCCTCCTTACCAAGGGGGAGGTGACATGATTGAAACCGTAACCATGAAACAATCTACCTTTAAAGACGCACCAGCACGTTTCGAGGCAGGAACACCGTCAATTGTCGATGTTATTGGCCTGGGTGCGGCGCTTGATTATATCTCGGCAATTGGGATGGATGCGATTATGGCACATGAAAATGATCTTTTAACTGCAGCGCGTAATGCAATGCCAGATGATATTGAAATTTATGGCGATGTTGATCAAAAGGCACCGATCCTGTCCTTCAATATTAATGGGGCTCATCATTCTGATGTTGGAATGATCCTTAATCAGGCAGGTGTTGCGGTGCGTACGGGGCATCATTGTTGCATGCCTTTGATGCAGAAATTTGGCATTGATGGAACGGTGCGTGCGTCATTTGGATTATATAATGATATGGCAGATATCGAGAAATTTTTGATAGGGTTAGAGAAGGTGAAAAAATTACTAGGATGAAACAATTTGCGAGTAAAGACATGGTAAAAGAAGCGGTCGGTGACCAATATGATGAACTACAGGAACCCCCACGTGTTGAGGTCACACGGGACCACCACCTTTGGCCATTGGTGCGTAAGGCATTGATGGAGGTTTATGACCCCGAAATCCCGACGAATATTTATGAATTGGGTTTGATTTTGAAGGTTGTTTTGACGTACGCTGATGATGCCGACGTCACGGATTGTTATGTTGAAATGACATTAACATCACCCGGGTGCCCCGTGGCACAGGAAATGCCAGGCATGGTTCAAACGGCCATCATGCCGATTGATGGCATTGGTGAAGTGAGCGTTGACATTGTTTGGGATCCACCGTGGGATCCGTCTTTTATGTCGGAAACGGCCAAAATGGAATTGAATATGTTTTAGGCAGGAAGGTAAGTTATGAAACCAATATTAAAAGTATCTGATGAGGCAAAAAACTGGCTTGAAGATCAACTTCAAGGGCATGATTATATTGGCGTAATGGTGCGCGTGAATTCAAAGGGATGCGCGGGTGGAGAGTATGAATTCACTCCCGTCACTGACGACACAGACGTTTCAGATTGTGATAAAACCGAAGATAACGGTTTGACGATCTATTTCCCGCGTATTGATATGCTGAAGCTGATAGGGTCGGAACTGGTTTTATTTAAGGACAAATTCAATACACGATTGGATTTCAATAATCCGAATGAAGATTCACGATGTGGATGTGGAGAGTCTGTCTCTTTTACTGTTAATCGTTCCCCAAGCTAGACAAAACAAAACCCCGCACGCGCACGAACAGGGTTTAAAAAACCTACAATAAAAAACTGTTAATAAGGTTACTTAGGGCCGTTAGGGACAGGCGTACCTGCCGGTGTAGGCGCTGAAACAATCATAGAGCGCAGGCGGCGGTAGTTTTCCGCATGTTGAGCGTCTCTTGGTTGATTAAAACCTCTAACTGCTTGTGCTAATGTCATTTTTTTAACTTTCTTTATTATTTAACAATAATAGCCGTAAATGTTTAATTTTCATTTAATTCTTTTTCATAAACATCTATAAGAGAATGATAGCCCATTAAAGTGAAACTGTCAATAAATTCAGATTTCTTGGCTAATTTCCCAAGTTCATAGGTCACTTTTGTTTGCCAAATAAGCTTGTCATCATCTTTTTGCCCCATGCGGTGCACATATATGGCTTCACCTTGGTCCAGGGATGGCGTTCTCAGCATGGGGTCATGCTCCTGCATTGATTCTCGAATTGCAGCAACCAAATGAATGGTAATTTCCGGATCATCCGCATCCATATCCTCGGCAACTGATATAAAAACAGAATCTTTTGACGGGGTATAATCACGATTGTCACGCCCACGTAAAACTGTGATTTTAATGTTATTTTCAGTGATAAACTGGACAAGCTCCTGACCAAGCGCACTCTCCGAGAGGTTGGCAAGCGCGGTGTCTATGATTTCGCGTTCTTTAGAATGACGGATCATCCGCTTTTCAGGCGGTTTTTCAATTTTTATA
>CAJXOI010000258.1 GCA_913057885.1 uncultured Micavibrio sp. | reverse complement strand
TGATCGGGAGAAGCAGGTTTTACGATCCGAGTCTTTTATCGAGGCACTCAATTGCTTTCGTGAGATCGGCGTACCAGGTCAGAAGAAAAAGAAATCATATAAATTAAAGCTTATCAAATAAACTCTGCCTTTCTTTTGCCTTAACAGATGGGGTATAAAATAATTATGAAATTTTACGGTTTTCTTTTGATAGGATTGCTTATGATGATGTCTTTGGCAATGGCCGAGGATGCAAAAGACCAATCAATCGCAATAAAGGCAGCAAAAACAGAAAAGCCGGATGCACCTAAGAGCGCCGGGGTTGAAGAAGCAAAGCCTACCCTTACCCATATCGGAGAGGTGGAAATAATCCGATCAAAATTTGAAGACACGTTATTGGAATTGGGGCGCGAACATAATTTGGGCTATGTTGAAATGGTCGCCGCTAATCCAGGTGTTGACCCGTGGCTTCCCGGACGCGGTACGCGCATTACTCTTCCATCGAAACATCTTATTCCCGATGTTCCACACGAAGGGATTGTCATTAATTTGGCGGAAATGAGAATGTATGATTTTGTCACCGATCCTGATAATCCTAAAACATATCCACTCGGTATTGGGCGGGATGGTTTGGACACTCCCCTTGGTGTGACAACGATTACCCGAAAAAAAGAAGGACCAACATGGCGCCCCACCGCGCGCATGCGGAAAGAGGATCCAACATTACCCGCAGTCGTGCCACCAGGCGAGGATAATCCTTTGGGAACTCATGCCCTTTATTTAGGATGGCCGCAATATTTAATCCATGGCACGCATAAACCTCTGGGCGTTGGACGGCGTGTGTCGTCAGGGTGTATTCGGATGTATCCCGAAGACATTGTCCGCGTTTTTGAAACCATACCCACGGGGACAAAAGTGCGCGTCATAAAGGAACCAATCAAGATGGCATGGATTGACGATATGTTGTTTCTCGAGGCGCATGCCGAAGGGGAATTGGCGGATTCTTATGAATTTGAAGGGCAAATCACTGAATATCGCGTGCCCGAAACGCTATTTCAGGAATTGGCCGATATTGCGGGAGAGTCCGCGGATCGGTTAGATTGGAAAACCATTCGTGATGCGGTGAAATATCGGCGTGGTGTTCCTGTGGCGATTTTACAATCTCGTCCTAATGATGATGACTTCACTGAAGATGTTTTAATAATTGAGGACGAGCCCGAAGTCTTCGAAACCCATCAATTGAATAGCTAACCCTCTTCCTTGCAATATTGTTTTATCTTGTTACCCTGTGGCTTGGAAAGGGAACCAGATAATGATCCTAATCAGCTTTTTGGCCTGCTTGGCTCTATTTATAGCCATAGGCGTTTTATCCGTTCTAAAAAAACAGGCCACGGAGCATGATTACCTTCTGGCCAGCCAGAATATCAAACCTTCGCTGGCGGCGTTATCCGCCGTCGCCACAACCAACAGCGGCTATATGTTCGTTGGACAAATCGGGTTTACGTATCTGTATGGATTACATTCAATATGGTTGATGATCGGGTGGATTCTTGGTGATTTTATCACCTCTCTTTTTGTTCACAAACGGTTACGCATGACATCCGAAAGCCGTGATGCCAAAAGCTTTGTTGCCGCAATTGCTTCGTGGCATGGGCATCACTATAAATATTTGCGCCTTATCGGCGGGATCATTACGATTTTATTCTTAGGAACTTATGCCGCGGCGCAGTTAAATGCCGGCAGTAAGGCCCTACATGTTTTATTTGGATGGGATTATTCTGTCGGGGCAATCATAGGGGCGGTCATTGTTCTGGTTTATTGTTTCGCTGGGGGAATCCGTGCATCTATTTGGACGGATGTTGCGCAATCAATCGTGATGTTTTTTGCGATGATATTGATGCTTTTTGTTGTTGTCATAGAACTAGGCGGTTTGGGCAATGTTTACAGCGGCCTGATGAATATTTCTGCGGATTATATGAATGTGTTTCCGGCAACACCGACGATATTTGACGGGGTTCCTTTTGGTTTTGGAATCGGCGCACTTTTATTCGTGCTTGGTTGGTTTTTTGCAGGGGTTGGTGTGGTTGGTCAGCCGCACATCATGGTTCGGTTTA
>CAJXOI010000257.1 GCA_913057885.1 uncultured Micavibrio sp. | reverse complement strand
TTGAACACTTGTCTTTCGACAACTTTTTCGTCAAAAAAGCTCTCTTTTTCGGTCTTTAGACCCACATAATACCACGTGTTTTGATCAAACACCGCTTGTGATGTCGGGGTACCAAGAACACGTAAAACATCGCTTTTGGTGGATATTGACGGCTGAATAGAGCGGATATCTTCTTCAAACAAAAAATTCCCACGGGTTTTTTCCGTGGCGCTACAAGCCGATAAAACACATAAAATGGCACAAAATTGTATTATTCTCTTCATCTCAGCGCCTATAGTAGCTATATATAAAACATAAGAAAAGAGAGGATATTGATGTTTTCCCTTTCGAAAAGAAAATCACATGAAATCCGCGCTATCTATGAGAATATCATAGATCAGGCTCGGCAACAGAAATTATACAAGGATTTTGGCGTCCCCGATAAACCAATCGGACGATTTCAAATGATTGTCTTGCATGCCTCGCCTGTTTTTATTGAATGGGGTAAGAGCGGCGAGCATAAGAAATCGCAAATGCTGTTTGATATGATTTTTAAAGATATTGAATATTCCTTTCGAGAAATTGGTGTGGGTGATTTATCCGTCCCAAAAAAAATGAAGGCATACATGAAGGACTTTAACGGCCTCATTCATGCGCATAACGCCGCCAATGCGGACCATGTCGATATTACGCGCCGAAATGTTTTTGGCGAAGATGGTAAAATCACCAAACCTTTTGCAAATTATATTGAGGAATTATTTCAAAAATGAATTATGAATTTTCTAAACCTGTTGCGATCGACAAGATTGACCGTAAAGGGCAAAGTCAGACCATCCATGCTAATGAGACAGAGCGCGAAGCCCTCGCACAGCGTTTTGGCCTGGAATCGATTGAATCCCTATCGGCCACAATCGAGATTATACCCCACTCTGATAGATATCATGTTCAAGGAAGCCTGAGCGCCAAAATCGACCAAATATCAGTCGCCAGTGGAGAGCCGTTTACACAAGAGATCAACCAGGATATCGACGCATGGTATGCCGATAGGTCTAAAATTGCGGACTTTGAAACAGCCAAAAAAAACAGGGACGGCACTGATGATCAAGACCATGAAATTAAACCGGAACATGATGAACCAGAGTCAATCTATGATGGAATTATCGATTTAGGTGAGGTTGCAGCCCAATTTTTGGGATTATCTCTTGATAACTATCCTCGAGGTGTTGATGAACCTTTTGGCGATTACATCGAGGTGAGCGAGGAAGATGCAAAGCCAAACCCATTTGCGGCTTTGGAAAAATTAAAAGAAAAGAAATGATTACCCTCAACAATAAAAAAATTCTATTGATCATCACAGGGGGGATCGCCGCTTATAAATCCCTTGAATTAATCCGCCTTATCAAAAAAACGGGTGGCATGGTCAAATGCATTCTAACCAAAGGCGGTGCTGAGTTTATTACGCCTTTATCCGTCGCATCCCTATCTGGTGAAAAATGTTACGTGGATTTATTCGATCTGACTGATGAAACTGAAATGGGACATATTCAATTGTCCCGTTGGGCGGATTTAATTGTGGTCGCCCCGTGCTCAGCGGATTTTATGGCGAAAATGGCCCATGGCATGGCCAATGATTTGGCTTCAACCTGTATATTGGCCTCCAATAAACCCGTCATGATTGCCCCTGCCATGAACCCGATGATGTGGGATAACCCGGCAACACAGGATAATCTTCAAACATTAACTAATCGTGGCACTCATATTATTCACCCTGAAAGTGGGGAGATGGCCTGCGGCGAGACGGGCGCAGGGCGCATGGTTGAAGCTGAAGAGTTATTAAACCATATCGAAACCTTTTTGTTTCAAAATCAACCCTTGCAAGGTAAAACCGCGATTGTAACTAGCGGCCCCACTTATGAACCCATTGATCCCGTCCGTTTTATTGGTAACCGTTCAAGTGGTAAACAAGGGCATGCGATTGCAACAAGTCTGGCACAACATGGTGCGGATGTCACATTGATCAGCGGACCGACCACCCTACCCGACCCTGAGGGAGTAAAGATCATCCATGTGGAAACAGCCAGAGACATGTATGACACCGTTCATAATGCACTTCCC
>CAJXOI010000256.1 GCA_913057885.1 uncultured Micavibrio sp. | reverse complement strand
CCGCCGATACCGCCGCCCCAGAAATAGACAGCGATGAACAGGAACAACCACACGACATCAACAAAGTGCCAATACCATGCCGCGGCCTCAAACCCGAAATGGCTTTCCTTTGTAAAATGATTCATGCGGGCGCGATACCAACACACCGCCAGGAACACGGCGCCGACAAAAACGTGGAAGCCATGAAAACCCGTCGCCATATAAAATGTCGATGCAAAAATACCATCTGTAAATCCGAAATAATTTTCGGCAATGTAGGCATATTCGTACGCCTGAAACCCAAGGAAGATAAAGCCAAGAATGGCGGTCAATCCAATCGCCAACGTGAAATCATTATTTTGTTTCTCTAAGATTGCGGCATGTGCCCATGTGACCGTGCATCCCGATAGCAACAATATCATGGTCATCAAAAGGGGAAGATTAAGAGGATCAACGGTTTTGATACCCTCGGGCGGCCAAACGCCGCCAACGGGGAAGAGTGACGCATTAAAAAACGCCCAGAAAAACGCCACGAAAAACATGACCTCGGAGAGGATAAATAACATCATCCCGAAACGGAAACCGATTTGGGCAACCAGACTATGTGCCTTTTCAACCACGGCCTCGAATATCACATCTCGCCACCAGAACACCATACAGGCAATAACTGCCAATGTACCCAAAACCAAGAGCCAGGCACCTTTGTCATGCATAAACATCACGGCGCCCATGGCCATCAAGCCCGCCGCCACGGATGACGCCAACGGCCAAATGCTGGGGTTCACCAAATGAAACGGGTGCGGTTTTCCGGTTGTTGTGTATTCGATTTTATCAGCCATAATTATATTCCCTAGAGATGAATCAACTGTCGGTATTGTAAAATGTTTCCATCGCCTGGTCTAGTTCTGATGAGTCAGATTTGAAAAAACTATAGGAAAGGGTGATGGTGGTCACATCTTCCATATTTGGGTCATCATGGATGGCGGGATCGACATAAAACACCACGGGGAAATTCATTTTTTGATTGGGCTGTAACACTTGGTAATCAAAACAGAAACATTGCGTTTTGTGGAAATATTTCCCTGCCTTCAATGGTGTAACATTATAAATGGCCGTTCCGGCAACAGGTTGATTACCATCATTCTGTGCGACAAAATTGATGAGTGCATCCTGACCGATATTCAAAGTAATTTCCGGAGTTTCCGATTCAAAATCCCACGGTAATTTGCGATTGACGGATGTTGTAAATTTGACGGTGATTTTACGGTCTAAAATCCTGTCGGGTAATTCGGTTGATAACTGGGTTGTGCCGCCAAAACCCGTCACACGGCAAAAAAGATCGTATAAGGGCACAGAGGCAAAGGCCAAACCCACCATCCCGAAAACGACTGCAAAAACAGTCAGTAAAGTCCGCGTGTTTTTTTCGTGAAGCTCTTTATTGGTCATGGTTATGTTCTAGTTCATGTGCTATATAAATACTCGAATTATAGATATAGAGCGTTTTCATGAAAAGATCATATTTTATTGCTGGTTTTATTGCGATTATTGCATTGCTTTGGATCGGGTCAGGGTTTCTTATCCCAACATCAAGCGTGGTTGAAACAAATTCGGAGACTGAAAAAACCGATAATAAACAATTATCCCCTATGCGCGTGCAGGTCAAAACCACGTCCCCACAAGATTATACGCGGTCAATCACGGCAAATGGCCGGTCACAGGCATCAAAAAATGTGACAATCCGCGCTGAATCTTCAGGGCAGGTGATGGAGATCCTGCAACAAGAGGGAAATCCAGTGTCCAGAGGCGATCAACTGATCCGCATTGATGTGCGCGAGAGGGCGGAGCGCGTGCGCGAAGCGGAAGAGCTGGTGAAACAAAAAGAAATTGAATACGAGGCCGCGCGCCGTTTGATCAAACAAGGCTTCACCTCCAATGTTCGTTTGGCGCAAACACAATCGGAATTGGAATCAGCGCGGGCATCCCTAAAAAGCGCGGAAATCGCATTGGAAAAAACAATAATATCCGCGCCCTTTGACGGTATTTTGGGGAAACGCCATGTGGATGTGGGGGATTACCTTAGTATTGGTGATCCTGTGACGAATATTATTGATCTAGATCC
>CAJXOI010000255.1 GCA_913057885.1 uncultured Micavibrio sp. | reverse complement strand
TATTCGTTGTTTCATCCAACAGATCTTTATGCTCGGACAATGTCACAAGGGATTGCGCGATGGTTTCGACCGATCTACCCGTTGCATCTTGAATCTGATCAATATGATCGTCGATCATGGCGCCCATGCGGTTCGTTTCTTTTGATAATTCTTCACTCGAAATCTGAAGCGTCCTGGTATATGATCCAAATTCTTCATTCATCCCGCCGAGGCGATCCACTACGGCATCCACCGTTAATCCCAAAGATGTAATCGTGCCATCAAACATGTTTGACACTGATCGTGACTTCTCTTCAGCCTTGTCGGCCATGGATAATATCCTTGACGCACCATCTTCCATAGCAGCTTCGATATCCCCTGCCCGTTCAACCATTTTTGCCGATGCCGCATCCCATCCTGAAATTGATGCCTCTGATTTACGAGAAATCGCATCAACGCGTTGGTCAATCTGGTCAACCAGATCGTTAATTGAACTGGACCTTTCAACCAGATTATCTGATAACGTAATAAGGTGGCCTTCGGCCTTGCGGGCAAAGTTAGAGAATTCTTTAATTTCCTCTCTTAACCCTTGACGTGTGCGGGCAATAGATTTTAAAACCGCCTTTGATGACGAGGCCAATTCCGCGGCCTGCAAGGTCATACGCTCAATATCTTTATTAACACGCTGGCTATCTTCCTCGGATGGGAAAAACAGCGTGTGCAGTTCGGCCCGTAGGCTCTCGGCATAATATTGCACATCTGAGTTGCGTTGAAGATATGATAGTAACATCCAGTAAAACGCCACCGGAGAGAGCATCCCCGCAACAAAAATCCCAAGTTCATATGGTGTTTGCGTCGCGATGCCGCCTTCCATCAACAGATAGGCAAAACATGTCACGGCCCAAGCGATAGAACATAAAACCCCCAATATTTGCGCGACACGAAAAACGAAAGATCGTTTCGCAGGCATTCGCCTCTGATTTGTTGGAGAGAGAACAAGCGTTTCCTGAAAATGATCATCGCCATATCGTGGCGCCTGCGTTGGGTTGTAATGAACACGGGATCCGTCACTGCTTTTTACGAACATTTTTTGCGGTGTTTCGTTAAAATCGTCCTGATTGTCGACGTGGTCATTTTCTCTTTGCGCATAATTAGATGTCATAATGCGACTTTCCTTCCCGATAAATAATTTATGATTACTTCACATCTAAAGAAGGTTACGAATCACTGCAATATCCGAATCATCTTATCCCCATCTTGTTTTTTAGCCCTGTGGAAAAACTGTGTATAAGCATGGATAAAGTTAGATTTCTTGTTATTTTTCAATATGTTGTATGTATTCTTTTAATGCCCGCTTAATTTTAGGTGCAAGAATGTAAAGTCCAATAATATTTGGTATCGCCATAGCGAAGTACATTGCATCGGACAGGTTGATAATGACATTCAACTCTGTCGATGCCCCGATGATAATAACCGCACAAAACAAAAGTTTATATATCAAATCAACCCAATAATTATCACCAATCAAAAACTCAACCCCTTTTGCCCCGATATAAGACCAAGTCAACATCGTTGAGTACGCAAACATAAAAACCACAAGCGCAAGTACATATGGATACCACGGCATTACTGTTTCAAACGCTTGGGAGGTTAATGTAACCCCCTGTATGCCATCGCCGTTAAGAGGAACACCGCTAAGAATAATGACAAGGGCGGTGATCAAACATATGACAACCGTATCAGCGAAAGCCCCCAACATTGCGACCATTCCTTGCGCGACCGGAAACGGTGTTTTGGCGACGGAATGGGTAATCGCGGCTGAACCGATCCCTGCCTCGTTTGAAAAGGCCGCACGACGTACACCTTGAATAATGGCCCCGATCAACCCTCCTAGCCCGGCCTCCATCGAAAAGGCAGAGGTGACAATCAGGGCTAAAGCTGTGGGTATCTCTGTGGCATTCCAGAGGATAATCGTTAAACCAGACACAATGTAAATGACTGCCATCACAGGAACAATTTTTGATGCAACCGAAGCAATGGATTTGATGCCGCCAATAATGTGAAATGGCTTGCCGCACTAAATTACTTCGGTATAGAAAACAACGGTGAGATATCATCATATTTTGATTGGATCAAAAC
>CAJXOI010000254.1 GCA_913057885.1 uncultured Micavibrio sp. | reverse complement strand
AATAAAATGGTGGTATTCCGCATGCCACCCAAGACGCCGTTAATACTGCAGCCGTTACCGGAATAAGAACAGGCGAAAGAATTGCGAGAGCCGCTAAATCTGAAGCTCTTTGCCACTTTAACTTGGAATCTAGAGTTTCATTTATTTTCATAAGAAAGTGTATATCATAAAAAATATGAAAAAATCAAATAAAAAAAGCCGCATAAAATGCGACTTTTTAAAATTTATATATAATTTATTATGAAATTACGCGACCTGAGCGATTTGGTCTGAGTTTAACCCGATCATAGCATTTTCCCCGTCCAAAACTGCCGAAATGGCTTGAACCGTTGCTGCAATTCTTACTGCAGCCTGAATTTGTGTCTTCGTTACACCATGATCCACCAGTTGTTTTTCATGGGCATCAATGCACATTCCACATCCATTGATGGCGCTTACAGCCAAAGACCATAATTCAAAGTCCATCTTGTCTACGCCCGGATTTCCAATAACATTCATGCGTAATTTTGCAGGCATCGTCATATAATCTTTTGACGTGGCAATATGGGCAAAACGGTAATAAATATTATTCATACCCATGATCGCGGCCGCGGCCTTAGCACCATTTAATGCCTCGGCAGACAGGTTTTGCGTTGCCTCGGCATAGATATTCCGGATCACGGTTTCGTTACGTCCAGCCAAAGCACAGGCGAGGAAAGTTCCCCACTTTTGTTGTTCCGACAGCTCCTCCTCGTTTGCCAAAGACCCTAGGTTGAGCTTGAGGTCTTTGGCATAGTCGGGAACCATGTTTTTTAATGTATCAATCGACATAGCTACGCGGCCTCCTGCAAATTGATAACATCACCGCCCACAGGACGGTTACATGGGCAAAGCTCATCCGATTGTAATGCATCCAAAATACGCAAGATTTCTTTTGGATTACGACCAACATTCAGGTTATTCACGGATACATGCTGAATTGTACCATGCGGATCGACAACAAATGTCGCACGATAGGCCACGCCCGAATCTTCGCGAATACCCAGATTATCAATCAACGTGCCGTTTGTATCGGCAAAGGACCAGCTGTTCAATTTATTCAAATCTTTATGGTCGCGGCGCCATGCCAATTTACAAAATTCATTGTCGGATGATCCGCCTAACACAACTGCATCACGATCGGCAAATTCATCATTCAAACGGGCAAATTCTGCAATTTCCGTCGGACACACAAATGTGAAATCCTTTGGGTAAAAATACCAAATCTTCCATTTCCCTTCGAACGATTCGTGGGTCAGTGTTTCAAACGCACTTTCGCCGTTTTCTTCATGGTTTTCAAAACCTGGCTTTACGCCTGTCACTTCAAATTCTGGGAATTGTTCCCCTACACCTAACATCATTTTGCTTACTCCTTTTTTTGTTAGTTACATTTTTACAATTGCAGAGTCATACAGGTAAAATCCAATTGAGTTTTCCTGTATTTATCATTGAAAAAATCAATGGAAATTATATTTTAATATTGATAAATATAATTGATGTATTCTTTTAAGCATTTACAATATTTGGTGACACTATCAGAGATCGGTCATTTTTCTAAGGCGGCCGAGGCCTGTCACGTGACACAATCCACTTTGTCGTTAGGCATTAAAGAGCTGGAACGTCAGATGGGGTTAAAACTGTTTGAACGATCCAGAAAAAATGTCATCCCAACCCCCGCTGGGAAAAAGGCGATCATCCACGCCCGTGACCTGTTAAAACGACAAAAAGATTTTGATCAGGATATGCACGCCCTCACAAACCCTAATGCGGGGCCGCTTCGCATTGGCGCCATTCCGACCGTCGCGCCGTATTTCCTGCCCACCCTATTGCCCAAAATCGAAAGGAAATTTCCAAAATCTACTATCCGAATTGCCGAAGACACGACCGAGACGATCCTAAAAAAGGTGAATAATGGTGATATGGATGTCGGTGTCTTGGCTTTTCCTTTTGATACCGGGGACCTAGAAACCAAAATCTTGTTCGAGGAAAATTTCGTCATCGCAGCCCATAAAAACCAAGCTGAACAACACTACACACTCGAAACGCTAAATAATCATGAGTTATTATTACTCAGGGATGGGCATTGCTTGAAAGATCATGTGCTAAGC
>CAJXOI010000253.1 GCA_913057885.1 uncultured Micavibrio sp. | reverse complement strand
CCCGCCATACCACTTAACATTTTTTCGGCGAAATCATACCCTTCTTGTTTGAAGCATTTCACAACCATATTACGGCCCAATTCCATGTATTGATCGCGTTGTTGTTGGCGAATAAATCTTCGGATGTGTGATTTTGCCTTACCTGTAACGACAAATCGTTCCCAAGTCGGAGAAGGCGTTTGATTTTTGGATGTCTGGATGGCGACCTGATCGCCATTATTTAATTTAGTGGACAGTGGCGCAATGCGCCCGTTGATTTTCGCACCCACGCATCGATTTCCTACATCAGAATGGATGGCATAGGCAAAATCGACTGAGGATGCACCTGCCGGTAATTCAATCAAATCCCCTTTGGGCGTAAAGCAAAAGACTTGTTCTGAAAAAAGCTCAAGTTTGGTATTTTCAAGAAAGTCTTCTGCATGAGATTCTTGCTCCATAATATCGACTAGCTCTCGAAGCCATCGGAATTTTTTAAGATCCACGCCTTCGGCGGTGACGGGTTTTCCTTGTTTATACGCCCAATGCGCGGCCACCCCTAAATCGGCTTCCTCGTGCATTTGCTTTGTACGGATTTGTATTTCAATCCGTTGACTTTCAGGACCGATCACAGTTGTGTGAATAGATTTATAACCATTGGGTTTCGGTGTGGAGATATAATCTTTAAATCGGCCCGGAACCGTTGAATAATGGGAATGGATCAACCCCAACATGTGATAACATTGTTCAACCGTATCGACGATAATGCGAAAAGCCATAATGTCAGAGAGTTGTTCAAAGGCAACATTTTTCCTCTGCATTTTTTTCCAGATGGAATAACGCGTTTTTTCCCGCCCGGATACATAAGCCTGTATCCCCGCATCCTTGGCCTGACTTTCAAGGGTTTGGATAATACGGTTAACAATATCTGTCCCCTCTTGACGCAAGAATGACAGGCGCTTGGCAATGGACTCTCTGGCCTCGGGATAAAGAAAAGAAAAAGATAAATCCTCAAGCTCTTCTTTAATTTTGTGCATACCAATCCGTTCGGCCAATGGAGAGTATATTTCTATTGTTTCCCTTGCGATGCGGCGTTGTTTATCTATACGATCCTTGAAATGATGCAGGGTTTGCATGTTGTGTAAGCGATCCGCCAACTTTACCAACAACACGCGAATATCTTCGGACATAGCCAAAACAAGCTTACGAAAATTCTCGGCCTGTTTACCTTCAAGTGTTTTGCTCTCGATTTGGGTTAGTTTGGTTACACCGTCAACGAGGTTTGACACGTTTTTGCCGAATTGATTTTCGATTTGGGCCAGGGTGGCCTCCGTATCCTCCACAGTATCATGTAATATTGCCGTCATGATCGAGGCATCGTCCATTTTTAAATCAGCTAATAAAATCGCAACCTGCAAAGGGTGTGTATAATATGGATCACCATTTTTACGGGTTTGGCCTTCATGGTGTTTTTGGGCAAATTCAATGGCCTGCTCAATCAATGCTATATTGCTTTCGGCATTATAGGATTGAATGGTATTGATCAGTTTCTGAATTTGATCCGAACTCATGGTCAATAATGTATCACGGTTATTGGAAAATAAAAAAGGTCGGTTATCATAACCAACCTTTTATAATGACAATTTGTTAGAATGATTTTATTTATCGTCTTCAGCAGCCAAAGAAGCGATCATTTCATCATCTGACATTGCGGTATCAATATCAGCATCTGATTCGGCACTCGCTGCGCCATAAAGGTCGTCCTCGTTCATGTCGGCCATGTCGGATTCATCGCCGATCAACTCTGCAAGGTCGATATCATCATTATCAGACGCATGAACACGTTGATAAGATTGTGTTAAATCTTCTTGAACCTCTTCAATATTGATCGTTTTGTCCGCAATTTCACGAAGGGCAACAACTGTGTTTTTTTCTTTGTCGAGAGTCGATGTACTGACGGAGAGGGATCCGGTACGACGGGCGCCTAGGGATGCGGTCACCCCCAATTCAAAGCGGTTGGGAATTGCTGTGACACAGTCTTCTGTGGTAACACGAGCCATAATGCAATCCTTTACAAAAGTTGATTTTGCTTAGATCGGAAGAGCACACGTCTGAACTCCAGTCACAAATGCATCTCGTATGCCGTCTTCTGCTTGAAAAA
>CAJXOI010000252.1 GCA_913057885.1 uncultured Micavibrio sp. | reverse complement strand
ATGTTTATTTGCGGAGAAAATAAATCAAATTTCAAGCTCACTAAAAAGTAACGATTTGTTCGGGATTCTTGCATAAATGAGCGCATCGGAGAGTTGTCACCTATAGCCACAGTGCCTGCAAATCCTGCCAAACCTGATTTGACGTTGTTCACCCCTGATAGAGCAGGGGCATACAAATATTCTGACACACCCAAATCGCCAAGCTCTTTACCGTTAGCTTCCACATAAATTGTGACGCCGCTTCCGTAAACCTGACTCTTGCGTGCGATGAAGATAGTGCCAAACTCGTTTTCGGGAAAGGCGGTACTCTCTGAGGCCGATTCACTTAATCTTTGCCCTGTGCCCGAACATCCGATTAAAAAAAATAACTTGATTTTTGGGTCTTAAAACCGTAAAACACCGTAAATATTTAAAAAGAGAGATTAAAAATGGCTGTTCCAAAGAGAAAAACAACACAATCAAAGCGTGGAATGCGCCGTAGCCACCATGCATTGACTGCAACAAATGTTGTTGAAGATTCAACAACAGGTGAAATCAAGCGCCGTCACCATATCGACCTGAAATCAGGAATGTATCGTGGCAAGCAAATTCTTGACGCACAAGATTAATAAGCTATTCTAACGCCCTAGTACTATAATTTATTTAGGGCGTACCTTTTTGTCTGCGGATATATCAAACAAAATGAAAACTATTAAGATCGCACTGGATGCCATGGGCGGTGATCACGGCGTTAAGGCCGTTATTCCAGGCGCAGCCATGGCGCTTGAAAAAAAAAGTAATCTCGAATTCTTGCTGTATGGCAACGAGGTTGCCATTTTTCGCGAGCTTGAAAATTACCCGGCTTTAAAAAAAGCATCCGTTATTCATCATACGAATTACGCTATTTCCAACCACGAAAAACCGTCCGAGGCTTTACGTAAGGGTAAAGACTCCTCTATGCGGTTGGCCATTGATGCCGTCGCGGATGAAAAAGCAGGCGCGATTGTCAGCAGCGGGAATACGGGCGCTCTAATGGCTATGTCCAAATTGGTTTTGAAGGTATTACCGGGAATTCAGCGCCCCGCGATCGCAAGTGTAATTCCAACTCCTGTTGGGCGTAGCGTGATGTTGGATTTGGGGGCAAATATTTCTTGTGACTCTGAAAATTTGGCACAATTTGCGATTTTGGGAACCGTTTTTGCGCGCGCAATTATGGCGAAAGACAATCCCACTGTTGGGTTGCTTAATGTCGGATCAGAGCAAATGAAGGGCAACGATGTCTTACGTGCGGCAGATGGTTTGCTGCGCTCTGTTTCCATTCCCGGGCAATATCACGGTTTTGTCGAGGGGGATGACATCACTCGTGGCACAGTGGATGTTATTGTAACCGATGGGTTTACAGGGAATATTGCTCTCAAAACCGCAGAAGGAGTCGGAGAATTTTTCAAAAATATTATTACTGAAGAATTTAAGCGCACATGGCTATCTAAGATCGGATATCTGATTAATCAGCAGGTTTTTAAACGAATAAAAAATCGTATGGATCCACGGGAATATAATGGTGGACTGTTTCTCGGTTTAAAAGGTGTTTGTGTGAAATCACATGGCGGTGCAGATGCCTATGCCTTTTCAAAGGCGGTATTGGTTGCCGCAAATATGATTGAACAGGGATTCAACGATACAGTGAGTCGAGAAATTGAGGGTTTTGCCGAGGCTGAGGCCTCTTTAGGCGTTAGCGCGGAGGATATGTAATGGCATCATATAACGCGCGCATCCTTGGTACGGGGTCTTATCTTCCTGAAAAAATCATGTCAAATGACGATTTAGCCAAATTTGTTGATACATCGCATGAATGGGTTTTCAAGAGATCAGGTATTAAAAACCGTCATTTTGCGGCTGATAATCAAACAACATCTGATATGGCGTTAATTGCCGCGCAAAATGCCGTTAACGCAGCACATTTACAACCATCTGATCTGGGTGGAATTATTGTGGCGACAACGACTCCGGATTTGACCTTCCCCTCAACTGCAACATTATTGCAGGCGAAATTGGGTGTTAAAACAACGATCATGGCTTTTGATATTCAGGCGGTGTGTAGTGGGTTTGTTTAATCACTTGCCACGGCGAATGGATTTTTTAAGGCGGGTATGGACAGGCCGA
>CAJXOI010000251.1 GCA_913057885.1 uncultured Micavibrio sp. | reverse complement strand
TGCATCATAGGCTGGCAAAAGAACCTCTTCGGCTTTTGTCGCTTCATGCGCTGTCTCAGAGATAATTTGCCCCCATTTACGGGCGCCTTTGACCCCTTGAAACAAATTCACCATGTGTTTTGTAACTGTTTTAATTGGCGTATCATACTGGTCACGTTGTGCATTGGCGTAATTGATCATTGTATCGATGATATGCTCATCATCTACTACCCAACCGGAATTAAAAAAGGTTCTTTCGATATCAATAAGAAGTTTTGGAGTATGGTATGCCGCGCGCCCAATCATTAAACCATCATAATGCGGTAACAAATCTTGCATTTGCCCGATATCAGTAATACCGCCATTAAGGTGAATATTAAGGTTTGGGTTGTCCAGTTTTATTTTGGCGACCAAATCATAATTCAGCGGTGGAATGTCTCTGTTCTCTTTCGGGCTAAGTCCTTTAAGCCATGCTTTGCGCGCATGAATGATGAAAGTCTCGCACTCTCCTTCAGAGATAATTTTGATGAATTCAGGTAACATTTTTTCTTCATCGGCATCATCAATCCCGATCCGGCATTTTACTGTGACGGGTTTGTCAGACGCCTCCTGCATAGCTTGAATACAATCACGAACACGGTCAGGTTCGGCCATAAGACACGCACCAAAGGCACCACTTTGCACACGATCGGACGGACATCCGCAATTGAGGTTTATTTCGTCATAGTGATATGGTTTTGCAATGTGTATAGCTTGGGCAAGTTTTTCTGGCTCACTCCCCCCTAATTGCAAAGCCACAGGATGTTCGCTGTCGTCATAACGTAGGTGGCGGTCAGCATCACCGTGAATAAGGGCATTAGCCGTTACCATTTCGGTATACAACACGACCGATGGTGATAAAAGACGATGAAAAAATCGGCAATGCCGATCCGTCCAGTCCATCATTGGGGCAACTGAAATAATTTTATCCATAGCGCAAGGATATAACGCCTTGCCGTAAAAATGTAAAATACGATATAACAATGCAAATGCGTATACTGCTTATTTTAATGTTACTGTTTCCTTGCGTGACCCACGCTCAAGACGTAGGGGAAAGCACAGGATATCCAATCCCCCGCTTTGTCAGTTTGAATGGCGATCAGGTTCATTCGCGTATGGGGCCCGGAACGCGATTTCCAATCAAATGGACTTACCAGCGGAAAAATTTGCCCGTAGAGATTATTGAAGAATTTGATAATTGGCGAAAAATTCGGGATATTGAGGGCGAAGAAGGCTGGGTGCATCAATCTTTGCTCTCCGGAAAACGCTATGCCATTCAAAATACAACGAATGACGCGGTGATTCACAGGCGGCCAGAAGACACATCACGTCAGGTGGCAATCATAGAATCGGGGGCGGTTATTTTGCTTGATTCCTGTGAAAATGATTGGTGTCGTATTTCGTCATCGGGCCTTAGAGGTTGGATTCCTGCGGTTTCTTTGTGGGGTGTTTACGACGGTGAACAAATTGAGTAACAATTAAATATATCGATTCATATTCTTTCTGAATGTGAGTTTCCTGTGACAACAAATCTTTCGCGTCTTTTCTGACGCAAATTTAGGGCTAGAAACATATGACGAATGTCGTTTACGGGCATTTTGAATCCGCCGGGTCTTTGCACAAGCAAATCGACAGCTTTTGTAAGGACGAAAAGGGCTATCACGATAATGATCGTTTGATACGCCTTTATGCTGGCGCTATTGCGGAATGTTTACTTGATTACGAAGACTGGAAGGAAGGTTTGGACGATTATTTTGATCGTTCCAAGACGATGGAAGAAGGACTTGATACCGTTCAATGGCAATATGAAGAGTATAAGGTTAAATCTTTCATTATGGATAAGGACACGGAACTGGGGCGATCCCTGGTGCGATCTTATTTAGACGAGACGCCGGAAACATCGTTTTTGATGTTACGTAATATTCGGGCATCCTTGCTCTCTCTGATTCCTTTTGAAAGTGATTTTTGGGATCGCCTTTATAACATCACGCTTGTGACACTTGTGTCCGAACAAGTTATCCATCATCTGTGCGATCAGGTGATTGATATTTGTATTGGCGGCGAAGGATGGACATTGGGCGATTGTGTTCAGGCAATGGGTGCGCTCTCGGGACAATACCATGCAAAGGTGA
>CAJXOI010000250.1 GCA_913057885.1 uncultured Micavibrio sp. | reverse complement strand
ACTATTTCTTCTGGGTTTGGACGGTCATCAGGCAAGAAAGACTGCCATTCATCAGCGCCATTTTCATCTGATAATGTCATATTAAGGGAGCTATCAGCACCGCTAAGACGTTGCTCCATTGTTTCTACTTCGCTGACTTTAACTTTAAGCTTTTCTGCAATTTTCTCGCGACCTAATTCTCCTAATCCCTCAGCTTCTTGCTCACCCTCGATTTTAGCGCGTAAACGGCGAAGGTTGAAGAAGAGGGATTTTTGAGCAGCCGTTGTTCCTGTCCGTACAATGGACCAATTTCTTAAAACGTAATCCTGCATACATGATTTAATCCACCATGTTGCATAAGTGGAAAATCTGAATTCACGTGCGGGCTCAAATCTTTTAGCGGCCTCTAACAAACCAATATTCCCCTCTTGAATAAGGTCGCTTAACGGAAGACCATAATGTCGAAACTTTGTTGCTGCTGAAATAACAAGACGACCATAAGCGTTGATCATTTCATGTAAGGCTTTTTCATCCCCGTTGTTTTTCCACGCGTAAGCAAGTTCTTGTTCTCTCTCCTTCGAGAGCATGGGTGTGTTCATAGATTGGCGTATGAAATCAGTGTCCAGTTTCGCGCTTTGTTCGTTGTTGATGTAATTAGCCATTTAATTCACCCATATCTTTCAACCCGACTTTAAGTAAAAAGCCACTCTCAGGTAATACTTTGTTAATGAGCATATGATGCTTTAAGAATTTGTCAAAACTAAGTCGTTAATATTACTAAATTGTAATATTACAGAAAGGTTACGAATGACATATATCAAGGATGTCGCCGTTGCCTCCGATTTGGGCATAAATCAAATCACCTGCCAGATTGCGGTCATTATCAAGGGTTGCTGTGAGTAATGTTTCATGCAATCCACCCGATTTAGGGTCATACCCCCGGAAGACACGTCGATATGGGCTGTATGATAATTTTACGGAGCTGAATTGAGCACTACCCCACCACAGGCAATCACCTTGCTCTTCCAATGGTTTTGTGAAATCAACACCGGCATTGACGAACAGAAGGGGAGAGCAAGTATTTGTTTGTGTATAGGCGCAATCTGTATATGCGGCACGTTTAAGCTGTGCCCCGAAAATATCGTGGCCAGCATTCTCATGGATGGTTGAACGTAATTTCTGTGTCCATCTGGAAATTCTTATAACACCTTCGGGTGCGATGCGTTGCGCCTCGTAAAGGCACATGCCATATGATTCTAATGTCTGCGCTAATCCACGATCTAGCATCCAATCCATGATCAAGGAAGGGTTGGGTGCAAATTGCAATTGCATCAGCTTTTGCCACATTTCTTCCTGAGTTCCACGTAAAAAAACAATGTCCGAAGGCTTAACGCCAGGGATGGCCAAAAGATAGCGTCGGAAATTCAAGATGGCGTCGATGGTTTCTCGAGAATGCGGGCCATAGCCTGTGTAATTCCCCAAATATACAATTCGGTCTCCTGGTTGAAATTGTGCATAGATGGATTCATGGAGGCCGTGAAGTTTCTGAAGATATCCGTGAATAGATGGAATGGCAAAAATACGATCCGGCGCCCCCAAATTGGCGAAACGGCAATCAATATGTTTTTTTAATCCGGTCTTATTGAGCATTTAAAGTGTAGAATATAGAGAAACGACAAAGGGGAGAGATAATACGAATCATCGTAGTCATAATTTTAGCGAATTTGTATCAGTATGTGAATCATCAAATTTTACAAAATGTTAGAAAGATGTATCCACATATCAAAAAAACCGCCCAAGGAGGGGCGGTTTTTCTTTTTCTAGTTCAAAATAAATTAAGCGGCTTTGCTCAATACACCTTCTAATTTTTCGGCAGCTTCGCTTTCGGATGTTTTTTCTATAGCTGCTACTTCACGAGCCAAGCGCTCCAAGGCGGATTGATAAATTTGGCGTTCGGAATAAGATTGCTCTGTGTCATCTTTTGGACGACGAAGATCACGCAAAACCTCGGCAATCATCACCGGGTCGCCAGAATTGATTTTTGTTTCGTATTCTTGCGCACGACGAGACCACATTGTGCGTTTAGCCTTTGCTTTCCCTTGTAACGTTGTCAAAGCATCATCCATGCGTGTTGTTGAGCATAGTGGGCGAAGCCCTGATTCCTCAGCCTTTTGTACAGGGATTTTTA
>CAJXOI010000249.1 GCA_913057885.1 uncultured Micavibrio sp. | reverse complement strand
GCATCCTGGGTTCGAAGGGATATATTTCTCAATTTCCGCCCCAGCTTAGCCACATAAAAAGCGGCGAGTGGAAATATAATAAACGCAATTAGCGCCAAAAACCAATCTCGGTAAAACATCACACCGATAAGGATAATCAATGTAATCAAGTTTTTTCCAATCCCCGTCATGCTCTCAACCATGGCGGCGCGCATCACCTGAACATCCGAAATCATACGCGCAACCAAAGACCCGCTGTGATTATCCTGAAAAAATTGCAGATCAAGTTTTATAACATGTTTAAAAAGATCATTTTGCACATCAGTCACGATATGGTGACTGGTTTTTGCCATTTGTACGGTATAGAAATATGTCGACAATCCACGGATTATAAGACATAGGAAGAGTGTCCCCGCGATCGGAAAAATCATATCCGTATTGCCTTTGACCATGATTTCATCCATCACAGGCCCAATGATCCAAGCAAAAACACCAGACATTGATGCGGCAACAACCATCCAGAATAATGCGCTGCCTAACCATCCGCCATAGGGACGGATGTAAGCCTTAAACATTCTTTTAACCAACGGAATTGCTTTGGAATTTGTCTCTGACATTACCTTATTCTTTTTTTATGATGGTGCTATAATGTCTTTATGGTGAAATCATGTCAAACCATTGTGTTGTTGTTTCTTCTTATTTGTTCGCAAAGCACACTTGTAAAAGCTATGGAATTTCAATTGCCCGTAGCCTGCCGCGTGATGCAAGATTGCTGGATTACCAATCATGTCGATCTGCGCGGCACATCACCGCTTAGTGAGGATTATATGTGCGGCAAAAAGGTCTCTGATCAATATCAATCCACTGACATAAGCCTGGGGTCCTATGCCGAGATTGATAGAAACTTCGCTGTGGTCGCCATTGCCGATGGACAAATTAGATCTGCAGGCAATGCGGGCGGTGCATGTGGTAACCGTATTATTATTGATCATGACAGCGGGTGGGCCAGCAGTTATTGCCACCTTAAACCAGAAACAATCATCGTGCGCACAGGGCAAAACGTTAAACAAGGCCAAATACTTGGGGCAGTTGGCATGTCTGGCACAGCAGAATGGCCCAGACTAAGTATGACACTGACCCGTAATGGTATGGTTTTCGACCCATTCAGCGGTCGCACAACACTTGAAGGATGTGAGGCAGCCTCTCAACCATTATGGGTGGGAGGCATCAACCCACCTTATGAACCTGCGCACGTCACAAGAATTGGGTTCTCAACAGGTTTTCCGTCCGATACATCTATAATGAACGGTTCTAAAGGTATAGAAGTTGCTGCAACAAATACACGCCGTCTATCCCTATGGGGGATGTTGATGAACACAATAACGGGCGACAGGGTTCACCTTAAAATTGAAACACCTAATGAGAGAATATTAAAGGAAGAAATGATCACCATTGAACAAGACAGCAAATATTTCCCTCTTTATTTCACCGCGACACGGAACAATATGTTATGGGAACAAGGTCTTTATCGCGGGACTATAACCCTCACCCGCAACGTCAATGGTAATGATATTACCACAGGAAAATTTACAAGTATCCGTCTGGTCAGACCTGAATAATGCGATCCATCCGTTTGGCCAAATCCATGTTATGTGTTGCAATTAATGCCGCAGTCTCACTGCCACGGACCAATGCTTCAAATAAAGCAAAGACGGATTCTGCAGTTTCAGGATCAAGATTCCCTGTTGGTTCATCCGCTAGTAAAATTTTCGGATTATTCGCAAGTGCGCGTGCAATGGCAACACGTTGTTGTTCACCACCTGATAACCTTGCAGGGCGGTGATCTACGCGATGAGACAGCCCCATTTTATCAAGAAGTTTTAAGGCTGCATCATTAGCTTCCCTTTTTCGATATCCATTGATAATTTGAGGCAGTGCAACGTTTTCTTGCGCTGAAAATTCAGGCAATAAGTGATGAAATTGGTAAACAAAGCCAATATAGTTACGACGAATTTTTGTTTTTTCACTGTCAGATTTTTTAAGAGCGTCCTGATCACCAATCAATAATGTCCCGTCATCAGCCTGATCCAAAAGCCCAAGAATATGAAGTAATGTCGATTTTCCAGATCCGCTGGGCCCAACAAGGGCAACCATTTCACCTTGTTTTAATTCGCATGAAAATTGATCAAG
>CAJXOI010000248.1 GCA_913057885.1 uncultured Micavibrio sp. | reverse complement strand
AGAATAGCAGCAAGGAAAACGCCTGTTTTTAATGCCTTGATCACCGCGCGGGAATGGTCTTTGCGAAGCCAACGAAAGGCTGATAAGCCGGCAATGAGGAATGCCGCAGTTAAACCCGAGGCAACCAACATATGCGAAAATCGATAGGGCATAGACGGATTAAAAATAATCTCCATCCAGTTGGTGGCATGCGCCTGTAACTGCCCTTTATCGTTCTCAATCATTTCAAATCCGGCAGGGGTATGCATCCAACTGTTTAAAACCAAAATCCAAAAGGCGGATAATGTTGTTCCGACCGCCACCAATACCGTTGCTGTTGTATGCATCCAGTTAGGAACACGGCGAAAACCAAAAAGCATGATGCCTAGAAATGTGGCCTCAAGGAAGAAGGCTGTGAGAACCTCATAGGCCAGTAAAGGTCCCGCAATATTGCCGACTGTTTCCATGAAACCTGGCCAATTTGTACCAAATTGGAACGACATGGTAACACCGCTCACGACCCCGATGGCGAAACTGAGGGCAAAGACTTTTGTGAAAAAGAAATAGCTTTGCATCCATGCTTCGTCCTTTGTGGCATTAAAACGCAGCTTGAAAAATAATAAGATCCATCCCAATGCGATGGTGATGGATGGAAACATGATATGAAATGTAATATTTGCGGCGAATTGAATGCGGGACAGTAAAAAAGGATCAAATTCCATTGATAAGACTCTTTAAATTTATTTATAATGCGGAATAAAATATAGGTGTTCATGCCATATAGTTCAATGCAGTTTATAAGAGATAATAAATGAAAATTAAAGACAGACTCGATTTTTCGGAAAAACAAAAACCCCAAACATTAAGACCTAAAGATACTGTGCAAAAGGCATTGGATATCATGTGCGATAAAAATATCGGTTCTATAATTGTGACAACAAGCCACAATCGGGTGAAAGGGATTTTAACCGAGAGGGATATGATGATTCGCGTAATGGGCCCAGGACTTGATCCAAAAACAACAAAAATATCCGAGATTATGAGTTCCGATATTCATACGGCAAATGAAAATGATGACCTGGTGGACTGGCTTAAGGTTATGTCGAATGAGCGGTTTCGCCATTTGCCGATTGTCGATGAAAATGGAAAATTAATTAATATGCTCTCTCAAGGCGACTTGTTGGCCTTTACCCACTCGGATTTGGATGAAAAAATCCGTCGTGATCTCAAGGGGGGGCTAGGGCGTACACTTCAAATTGCCTTAATAATTGGTGCCATTATAACCCTTGGTTTTATTGCCTTAGAGATGTGATTTTTTATTCTTGATGTATCACTCAAATTCGTGTCGCGTTGCAGGCTTTTTAAATAATTGTGTGACTTGATTCAACTGTTCAAAAGATTGAATATCTATTTTGTGCGATGGTTTTTTTTCATGCTTTGAAGGTAATGGTTTGGGAATAAACGCGGCCTTGAACCCTAATTTTTCTGCTTCTTTTAACCTTAGATCCGGTTGCGACACGTGACGAATTTCCCCTGCCAGGCCGATTTCACCGAAAATCACTGTATCTTGTGGGACGGGATCGCCCGACGCCGCAGAAATAAGGGCAACGGCAACGGCCAAATCGGCGGCGGGTTCGGAAATGCGCAAGCCCCCTGCGACATTTAAATAAACATCCTGACCACTCATGATAATGCCGCAACGAGCCTCAAGAACGGCTAAAATCATTGAAAGGCGGTTTGAATCCCACCCAACAACGGCGCGTTTGGGCGTGGAATAAGATGTGGGCGCGACCAATGCCTGTATCTCGACCAATACAGGGCGGGAGCCCTCCAATCCCGCCAGAACAGCAGATCCCGGGACGTTGTCTGTTCTGTTGGATAGGAATAACGCAGACGGGTTTTGTACCTCGATCAGTCCTGCACCTGCCATCTCAAAAACGCCAATTTCATCCGTTGGGCCGAAACGGTTTTTAACTCCGCGCAAAATACGAAATTGATGGCCGCGATCGCCTTCAAAATATAAAACCGTATCAACCATATGTTCTAATACGCGGGGGCCTGCGATGGCACCTTCTTTGGTGACATGTCCGACAATCAAAAGGGTAATGCCAAGTTTTTTACAATGGCGGATCAATTCCTGTGTGCAGGTTCTGACCTGTGTGACGGTTCCGGGTGCGCTATCAACAGTATCAACATACATGGTTTGAATGGAATCAATCACCATGAT
>CAJXOI010000247.1 GCA_913057885.1 uncultured Micavibrio sp. | reverse complement strand
TCCGATCTGGGTGAATTTTGACGATTTCACCTTGGATGGAAAAATCCTCTAACACTTGTTGCAACATCATAGCATTGCGTTGCAGAGCCTGTTCATCCATATGGTCTGACCCTTGGGCTGGTGGTTCTTGTAACAAATCAAGCGGCGGGAATTCCCAATCCCCATCGGCATTTTGCTGTTTCAGGTTGAGTGATTTTTGCGGTGATGTATTCGATTTCTGTTGCTGGACAACCATGGGTTCGGCAGGGGTCACAACATCGGTTATTTTTTCGGCGACAGTGTCGATTACATCATCCATGGCGGGGAGAGCCACACGCTTTTCCTTTTTTGCAATGCGCGGAGCGTTGCTTTGCGCCATGGCATCATAATGATTGACCCATCCCATCATCGATTTGATTTTATAAAGTCCAAATGACACCCACCCAAACGCGGTTGCCGCGCCTATTTTCCAGCTTGACCAAGGGTAGCCAACTGCTAAGGCGCACAAGCATGACCCGATGATAAGGCCAAGGGTGGTTATAATCCACCCCGCAATCGGGTAAACACCATTCAAAGTATTCATCATATTGGCGCCAATCACACCGCCTAAATACAAATTATTATCCCATGATTCAGGCGCGGCAATGGGCGCAAAGGCCAACGCCAATGTAAATGTCCCGAGGATCACGGCAATCACGCGAACGGATATGGGTAGCGCAAAATCTTTGCGTTTAAATAGGCGATATCCAATTAAGGCCGTGGCGATTAGAAATCCCCAAACGCCATATCCGATGGTTTGAATGGATAAATCGGCGAAGGACGCGCCTGTGCGCCCCATCCAATTGTGAATGTCATTGACCGTCCCCGCAACGTTAAAGGCCGGGTCTGTGGGGTGATAAGACACCATCGCCAACATCCCACACAGGGATAAGAGGGTGATGGCCAGTGCCGTAACATTGACCATTTGTCGTGCCGCCAACATTCGCACCGCATCGGGAATCAGGGGTTGTGGCAACATGGACAGTGGCCATGGGCGGATTTTTTGTTTTGATTTTTTCTTTTTTGCCATTGCTTTGAAATATAGTTTTGAGAAATTATTTAAGATCTATGCAAAGTGTAGCAAGCCCGTGAAAAATTTCCAACCATTAACCATTTGTTAAGACCTGAATCATTAGGATGGTATAAATAAAGGAAAATCCGCCATAATCATCGGTTTCAACGATGAAACTTAACAGGGAACGATAGGTAAGGATAAAGGAGGTTGAATGCTGCAGATGGCATTGCCACAGGATAAAGTGACGTCACAGATTAGCTATGCAATCTATACCATTGAGCGGTTGCCCAAGGGGTCCAAACGCACGCCCAAATGGGATTTGCACTCCACAGCCAATGATCGCTTGACCGCTGAAAACCATGCCAAAACGCTTGCCGCGCAGCCGTATTTTGACCATATCGAGGTTCAGGAATTCAAAATCGACCCCGAAACCAATGAACGCCGCGTTTCCAAAATTAAATCTTATTCACGCAAATCACTTTCTGGATATATATATACCGTCGCAACCATCGCGGGGGTTATCGCCCTTGCGGCTTTGATTTAAGTGAATCTTCTTGACAAATTATGAATTTATTCCTATAATAACTCTACAAGATAGGGTAGTTGTATCTTGTTGTCATTACCCGCCTTCAAGCGGGTAATCCAGAATGATTTAATATTGGTATTCTAGATTACACGGTCAAGCCGTGTAATGACGACAGAGGAAATTACCTCACAGCCTCCTTTTCCTCCTTCGCTTCGGTAGTTTTAAAAAACTGCTTCCCCTGCGCAGGCAGGGGCCTTAGATTTTTATTGGCTGAGATCCCCGCCTTCGCGGGGAAGGCAATAGTGGGCGTAGTCTCCGTAGTCACATCGTTTAAAATCAATGGTTTAGCTGTTTAAATTGAGACCACGAGAACCACCATGGGGACGATGCGTGTTTTCCCCTTTGACTCTTTGCTTCCTTTTTGTATGCTAGGCGCAATTTTCAATACGTGTAAAGAAAGTGATATCTATGGCCTCTGCTGTTGAACAAATGGCGAAGAATATGAACTGGGGCGCGGTTGCCAAGGCGACCGAGCTGAAACAACGCATTCTATTTGTGTTGTTTGCGTTGATTGTCTATCGGATCGGGACTTACGTGCCGATTCCTGGGATTGATATAGGCGCGTGGAACCAGATTTTCGAACAACAAGGCGGCG
>CAJXOI010000246.1 GCA_913057885.1 uncultured Micavibrio sp. | reverse complement strand
AATTAGAACCCGCCCCGGGGACAAAATCATCACGCATCATTGGATTAGCGGATGATATTGCACGATCCATGTCGGCCGTATCCGTGCGCGCCGCGGTTGTACCGGGACGCAATGTGATCGGGATCGAAATTCCCAATAAAAAACGCGACATCGTTTATATGCGCGATATTTTGGAAGGCAAAGACTATCAAGACAGCAAGGCCAAACTCCCGCTTGTTCTTGGAAAGGATATTGGCGGGTCGCCCATTATTGCCGATTTGGCGCGTATGCCGCATTTATTGGTGGCGGGAACAACGGGGTCTGGTAAATCCGTTGCGGTCAACACCATGTTGATGTCCCTCCTCTACAAACTGACGCCGGATCAATGCCGTTTCATCATGATTGACCCGAAAATGTTGGAACTCTCGGTTTATAACGATATTCCGCACCTCCTCTCCCCCGTTGTGACGGAACCCGGAAAGGCGGTTGTCGCCCTGAAATGGGCGGTGCATGAAATGGAAGAGCGTTACCGCGCCATGTCAAAGCTTGGTGTGCGGAACATCGATGGTTATAACGCCCGCATCAAGGAAGCCCAGAAAAAAGGCGAAGTCCTCAGCCGCCGCGTACAAACAGGGTTTGACGCCGACACGGGCAAACCAACATACGAGGAACAACCGATTGAATTGGTGGAATTGCCCTATATCGTGATCATCGTTGATGAATTTGCCGATTTGATGTTGGTGGCGGGGAAAGAGGTTGAAAATGCCATTCAACGCCTTGCCCAAATGGCGCGGGCAGCGGGTCTGCATATTATTATGGCGACACAACGCCCATCGGTTGATGTTATCACAGGGGTGATCAAGGCCAACTTCCCGACGCGTATTTCATTTCAGGTCACATCCAAAATTGATTCCCGCACCATCCTTGGCGAAGGCGGGGCGGAGCAACTCTTGGGGATGGGGGATATGTTGTTTATGGCCGGCGGTGGCCAAATCAAAAGAGTTCACGGGCCGTTCGCCAGCGATGATGAAGTCAACGACATCGTCAATCATGTCAAATCCCAAGGCGAGCCCGATTATATGGATACATCCGTCAATGGCGGCGAGAGCGGCGAAGGTGGCGGCGTATTTGATATGTTTGGCGGCGATGGTGATGATGAACCCGTTGACGAGCTGTATGACGAGGCGGTGGCGATTATCGCCCGCGAAGGCAAGGCCTCCACCTCATTCATTCAACGTCACCTGCAAATCGGCTATAACCGCGCCGCACGGATTATCGAGGAAATGGAACGCCAAGGCGTTGTCAGCCCCGCCACAGCCACAGGTAAAAGAGAGGTTTTGGTCGGGGAGCGATAGTTATATTGCTATTTGAGCATCACCGAGTTAAAAATAGGTTATGACGCAGCATGTTATTGAAAAACTGGAAGAGATATACCGATCAGGTTTTTACTCAACCAGGTCGGCAGCCAATCCGTCATTGGTGATCCCTATCGCAACACGATTTAATTTTTTAGCGAGAACAGGCCTCCTACCATCCTATCAGCATGATTTCGGTTGGCTCGAGATTGAACCAAGTATTTCGCGTTACCACAAATTAAAACCAAAGAAGCAATCGGTATGCACTTTTGAAAATTGGAGAGTCAGATTTCAACATTATCGGAAATGGAAGGGTATATTTCGCCATCAACCCTATGAAGAGATATTTTTAAGAAATGAGAGATTCACAGAAGAGCCGTATGATTTAGAGAGTGACCCATGCATTCTCTTTGTAGTTGATCCCTCCAATAAGGATACAGACAGGGCAAGCCCCTTTCCAAAACCTGGGTTTGTTGCCTCAACAGGGGATGCGAAAGGCTTTTTGGGAAAAGGGCATAAAGTTATTTCTGACCCTAAAAAAAGAGCCACAATGTTAGATGTAATGGAACATCGTATTGATAAAATCCATAAACGCGTTAAATCGCCCGGAAATCGCCTTTCATTCGCCTGATTTTGGTGGCACATTGCTTGATATGAAATATTTGATCTTTGCTTTTGCCTTCCTCATCATGGCACCCGCCGCCAGTGCCATGGTGGATAATCCCTATGTTGCGCAGGCGCAAAACTGGCTACGTAATCTGGATTCCGCGCAATCACGATTTGAGCAGGTGGCCCATAACGGCACATCGATGCGCGGCACATTTTATATTGATCGTCCAGGTCGCCTAAGATTTGAATATGATGCCCCGACACGCGATTTTATTGTCGCGGACGGGTTT
>CAJXOI010000245.1 GCA_913057885.1 uncultured Micavibrio sp. | reverse complement strand
CCGCGACCAACCTCGTCAATACCTGCAATTATGCTTTCAGGCATTTGCTTGTGATCTCATAGACATCGGGCGATAAATTATCTTGATCCAGAATGCGCTTTAATTGTGCTTTCATCAATTTCTGACGATCCGCAGTATATGATTTCCATTGTCGCATAGGGGTGAGAAGGCGCGATGCAATTTGCGGATTTTTGTCATTCAGCTCGATAATAATATCGGTCAGGATTTTATACCCTTCACCCGACAAGACATGAAAGCCTTTTTGATTACGCATCGCAAATGCCCCGATCAGGGCGCGAATACGGTTCGGGTTGGATAAAGTGAAATCCTTGTGATCCATCAAGGCTTTCACGCGTGCAGGGGTGTCGTGCCGCCCACATGTGGCCTGAATAGAAAACCATTTATCAATCACAAGCGCGTGGTTGCGGTAGTCTTCGTAAAATTCGGTCAATGCATGTTCGCGCTCAGGTCTATCGGTTTCAACAAGGATGGACAGTGCGCCCAGTTTTTCCGTCATTGTTTGTGCATTTTGATATTGTTTGAACGCCAGATTGACCGCTTCGGACTCACTCAACTCCAACTTATATTTCAAAACAAGGTTGCGCACGGCACGTTTGGCCATAGATTCAGGGTCGGTTTGAAATTCCCCTGATGGCGCACAAATATTGTAAAGTTCATCCAATTCATCAGCCAAACCCATGGCAATCTGTTTTTGTAAGGATTCTTTGACCTTATGAATCATATCTGGGTCGATAATTTTTTGTGCGTTTCCGATAACGCTGTCTTTGGGTAAGGTAAGGATGCGAACCAAAAGGGCCTTATGATCCACCTTCAAAGATTGGATGCACCCCTTTAATGCCGCTATAAAGCCTGTCAAATCAGTATTTTTTCCTGTTAAATATTGCATCATCAATGTTTGTGCGGCTTCCCATTGATTGAATCCATCTGTATCGTGCTGCAAGAGAAATAACAAGTCTTGGTCGGTTTGATCCGTTTCCAAAATAATTGGGGCGGAAAACCCGCGCAGGTAAGACATAACTGGTTTTTCTGCAATATTTTCAAAGGTAAAACTTTGTTCTTCTTTGGTTAAAATTAGCGTGGATTGGTCAATCTCAGTCCCGTCCTTGCTCAACACACCTGTGATGATCGGAATAACCATTGGCTTTTTATTTTTTTGTCCAGGGGTGTCTGGAATAGATTGTGTGAACGTAACGTTGACCCGTTGTTTTTTCGCGTCATAGGATGATTTGGCGCTTACGCGTGGTGTTCCTGCCTGTGAGTACCACAGCTTGAATTGATCCATATATTTATTGGCGCTGGCGTCCTGCATCGCTTTGATAAAATCATCGCAGGTCGCAGCCTCGCCATCATGACGATCGAAATAGAGATCCGTTGCCTTACGGTACATTTCATCCCCTAACAACGTATTCATCATGCGGATGACCTCGCCGCCTTTTTCATAGACAGTCATGGTGTAGAAATTATTGATTTCAATATATTCTTCAGGGCGGATGGGGTGGCTCATCGGTGATGCATCTTCGGCAAATTGTAAATCACGCAACATCTCTACCTCGTCAATCCGTTCGGTCACGGGATCGTTCATAGCCTGCCCAAATTGATTTTCGCGATAAACGGTGAATCCTTCCTTGAGGGAGAGTTGAAACCAGTCACGGCATGTCACGCGATTGCCTGACCAGTTGTGGAAATATTCATGTCCAATCACACGTTCAACGCGAAGGAAGTCCGCATCCGTGGCCGTCTCTTTTTCCGCCAAAATCAGGGCAGTATTAAAAATATTCAATGATTTATTTTCCATGGCGCCCATGTTGAAATCGCTGACGGCGACAATGTTGAAAATATCCAAATCATATTCGCGGCCATAGGCCTCTTCGTCCCATTTCATGGAATCTTTCAAGGCCTGCATGGCAAAATCCACTTGCGGCAAATCACCATCACGGGTGTAAATGCGCAGTGTAACTTTGCGTCCCGATTGGGTTGTAAAGTGGTCTTCAGTATAAACCAGATCCCCTGCGACAAGCGCAAAGAGATAGCATGGTTTTTTATGCGGGTCGTGCCATACGGCATAGTGGCGTCCACCATCCAAGTTTCCTGTTTCAACACAATTTCCGTTTGAAAGTAGGACAGGATATTTTTCGGCATCGGCCTCTATTCGAACGGTAAATGTTGTCATCACATCAGGGCGGTCTTGCCAAAATGTTATATTCCGAAATCCTTCCGCTTCACATTGCGTGGTGT
>CAJXOI010000244.1 GCA_913057885.1 uncultured Micavibrio sp. | reverse complement strand
GTGAGAGAATGGATATACCGACGCTTCATCCCGTTTTAAAGTTGAGGGATGCTGATTTTCATGCGCCGACTTTTGCCGCGATCGAACGGAGTAACGCCCCGTTTTTTGGCGGTGAAATGGATGGCGATATCGGACTTTTGATCGGGCCCGAGGGTGGTTTTTCCGTGACTGAAATCGACTATCTGATGGTCAATGCCAATATCATCCCATGCTCGTTGGGTGATCGTATTTTAAGGGCGGAAACCGCAGCGTTTTTTATGCTGTCACGAGTTGTGTAATCAATAAAGCAGCCGCGATAATGAGTGTGAGGAACGTTGCCATCATGCCAAATTGTCGTGCCAGAAGGATTGGGTTTTCTCCAAGAACACCAAATACATGCACCAAGCGCCCCATCACAAGTAAGATTCCCAACCCATGAAGATATAACGGCGCTTCTTCAAAAGGGTTGAAGCTATTCATTTCCAAAATAAGCATTAAAATCAGGGGCAAGGGTACAAATTCGGCAAAATTTCCATGTGCGCGCATCGCTTTGTGGAGGGGTTCATGCCCACCATCCCCAATGCTAACCTGATATTTTAATCGAAATCTAATGACATAGATGCTCAAGCCAACATACATAAGAGCCAGTATTCCCGCATATAATCCTGTAACCATGATTTATTTCCCTTCATGCCTTTGTTTTTAATTTGTTCGATGGTACTTTATTTATAACGAAACAAGGAGAAGAAAATGGCGACCAATAAAAATTCAGGGCATTCCATAGCAAAGGCGTCAGAATCCACAGATACATATTCGGGCCATGGTAATGCCCAAGGCGCCGCGGGCGTACGGGAGGGAAGCATTGCAATTCAGGATATGTTAGATAAATCGGGGGAAAGCGGTTTGATCTCTCCACCTGAAGGTGGTTTTTCAAATATGCATATCGGTTTGGCATGGAACAACATCATCGTCGAAAAAGCAGGTGGCTTTATGGGGCTAATGAAAAAAGCGATGAAATCGGGGGTCGATATCGATTTAGGGTGCTTTTTCGAACTGAAAAACGGTACCAGGGGGATTTTGCAACCGTTTGGAAACTTACATGGCAATTTAGATGATATTCCCTATATTGCCCTCTCGGGCGATGAACGAACAGGCGATAAGGAAGGCGATGACGAATATTTGACAATTAATGGCCAAAAATGGTCGGAAATAGAGCGTGTTTTGATTTACACTTATATTTATAAAGGGTCTTCGGATTGGTCGCAAATTCGGCCGGAGTTATCGATCAATATTGAAAAAGGCGAGGAAAACTTGGTCATCAAACCGGGTTTGAAAACAAATAATATGACTGTATGTGCCTTGGCATCATTGAAAAATGTGAAAAACGGTATTCAAATTATGACGCATGGTGAATATTTCACCTCGCAGGCCTCAATGGATCGGGCTTTTGGTTTTGGATTAAACTGGGAAGATGGCGCTAAGTCCTAGAGAGTCTGACCCTGCATTGTGGAAATTTCATTGTTTTTACATCGAATGCCCCTTTTCTTTGCAGGGTAAATGAAGTATCTATTATATTGATTTAAATCAATAGATGTAACGTAAACGCATGAAATTTTTATCCTTTTTTCTTTTGTCTTTGATGCCTATCGCGGCTGTGGCCGCAGAACCAACAGGCGGTTACGCTGACTCCTGGCAACTTAATCTGATGCCTGCCGCTGGGCCTATGAAGGCAGAAATTATCGACTTTCATAACCTGCTTTTGGTGATTATTACGGGGATTGTAGTTGTTGTAACGGCTCTTTTAGTTTATGCCATGATCGCTTTTCGCCGCCGCAAAGATAAAGATCCGGCAGATTTTTCACACAACACGTTGATCGAGGTTATATGGACCATTGTTCCGGTGATTATCCTGATTATTATCGCTGTTCCCTCTTTTAAATTGCTGTATTTCGAGGATCGTATTCCAGAACCTGAATTGACAATCAAAACAACGGGTTACCAATGGTATTGGGGCTATGAATATATGGATTATGATGGGTTGGAGTTTCTATCTTATCCAATTGCTGATGAGGATATTGATGAATCTATCGGACAACGCCGTTTATTATCGACAGATAACCCAGTTGTCGTGCCGATTGAAACAAACATCCAATTATTGGTGACGGCGGCGGATGTGTTGCATGCGTTTGCATTGCCAAGTGCGGGAATCAAAAAGGATGCGATTCCAGGTCGTTTGAACGAAACGTGGATGCGCATTGATAAGCCAGGCACATATTTTGGGCAATGTTCTGAAATTTGC
>CAJXOI010000243.1 GCA_913057885.1 uncultured Micavibrio sp. | reverse complement strand
CGATGAATGAAGGTCTACGCTTTGCGATCCGTGAAGGCGGACGCACAGTCGGCGCCGGCGTCGTATCCAAAATTACGAAGTAATGAATACTATATCAATGAATTCAAAAGCCCGCCATATGGCGGGCTTTTTATCTTGATAGTATTTCCAGCCGTTTCAAACACCATTTAAGATTTTTAACTAATTCATCCCAATCCGCCGTCGCAGAAGTATCTCTTGCAATCAGGACGATATCCGCGGATTTCAAATCATGATTTTTTGCAATCTCGTCCGCGGCTGCTCTTAATCGTCGTTTGGCGCGATTGCGGATAACCGCATTTCCCACCTTTTTTGTGGCGGTAAACCCGAAACGAATCTGATTGCTGTCCGTTCTCATGGCTTGAACAATCACAGTATCGGCCACCCACTTTTTACCGTTTTGGGCGACACATAAAAATTCAGGCCGCTTTTTCAAACGGCCTGTCTTTATTTTTACATCTGTGTTCACAGGCTGTTTAAGCACTCAAACGCTTGCGCCCCTTGGCACGACGGGCGGATAAAATGGCGCGGCCATGACGTGTAGCCATACGCGCACGAAATCCATGACGACGCTTACGAACAAGGTTTGAGGGTTGGAATGTTCTTTTCATTTCATTATCCTTTTTTAATACTGAAACGTGTTATAACGCCCTGGAAAACAAATGTCAAATCATTGCTTGCCCTTACTTTTCAAGGCACGTAATATGGTTTGAAAAAAAATAGGAACAAAACTATGTTACATGATGACGATCAATGGAATTCAGTAAATGACGCGGAAAAACAAGGGTTTTTCCAAAAAGTTGGAACAATTGACGGTAAGCACGAATGCTCGGCCGAAACGACTGAGGTTCATTGGCGACAATTACCGTTTTACAAGCAAGTTGCCCTTGTCCGTCTGCGCGATGAAAATTGGGATCCGCAACACCTGAATATTTATTACTTAACCAATAAAGGTGAACTCACACGTCTTGACGGGACATCGCCCCCCATCCACATGATGAATGCCGAGGCCCCTATAAAAGTTACGGAAGAAAATGTGTTAGAATATCTTCGTTTTTTCTGTTTCTTCGTTCGTGGGGAAGAGGGACCATTTTTGATCTGCGAGACGATGGATACATACGGCCTGCCTAAAAATCTTGATGAATCTACACGCAAAGCGATTGAGGGCGTCTTGCGCCCGGCGACATATGAAGGGAAGAATGATGATGGCTATTTTATGTGTGATGCGATTGTTTATTATTCAAACGCCCTTTTCTTATCTAACTTTGCCATTCAACCAAGCGGTATGATCGAAATGCTTGAAGATGATCCATTGTTGACCGATTTGCCTGCGCGTGTTGATATGCCTGTCAGCTAAGGCTTAGGTGCTCTCTAATCGATTAAATTGTAAATTGAAAGTGTCTTTTCAATATCGGGAAGGCGACCTGCATCAACCTTTGAAATAAAGACAACAGCAGCCATTACGGCGTTAAAGCTGTTATGGCTATCAATCTCAATTTTATGACCACCTATAGTGATATCCTTAACCACATCAACATAACCAGTAATATCATCACCAGCTTTATTTAAGATATTGATGGAAAGAGTGTCTTCTGCCACTATATCGGCTACACCTTTGCAAGACCATTTTTCAATATTGATGGTCCATGACCGTATAGGCCGAAGGCTTATTGGTTCAGCCATGACTACGTAACGCACGCCATCAATTGATCCATCGGGATTTTTTTGCATGACTTGGTTGGATGATTTTGTTATTGCGCTGAGTGCTGAGAGAGGCGCGGGAGGCCAATTTTCCGACTGTAACGCGGGTGATTTATGATTTGTATTTTTTTGATGAGTATCTGCAATTTTATTTTGCATTATCACTCCCATCCCTGTTTTTTTATTATTGTTATATTTTAAAGAAAGTTACCACAAATCTGCATAGAATGCAAATTTTAGAATCACTAATTTAAATCCTATGTTTTTATACAATTTTATGCGCTGTAACTTTGATTTATTTACAATTATATAAAAAAATACCGTTCAATATTGAACGGTATTTAAAGGGAGATGATAAAAATATTTTATTCTTCGTCTTTTTTGGCAGTTTCTTTTTTAGGAGCCGCTTTTTTCTTAGATGCAGGCTTTTTGGTTTCTGCTTTTGCCTCTTCATCTTTTTTGGCGGCGGCCTTTTTCTCGGCTTCTTGTCTTGGCTCGATCGTTGTTTCGTCAACTGCGGTCGATTCACCGGCAAAACCGGCCATTGGGGTCATGTCCTCATCC
>CAJXOI010000242.1 GCA_913057885.1 uncultured Micavibrio sp. | reverse complement strand
GGTGTTATGTTGGATGATATCGCGGCGGGATTATTGGCCGCAATCACCGTATTTGGGGGATTATTATGGATGATATAATTAAATACCTCTTTTCCCTACTTGAGAAAAAACAATGGAAAGTTGTCACGGCCGAAAGCTGTACCGGCGGGATGATTGCTGCCGCCATCACAGATATGGCGGGGTCATCAGCCTATTTTGATCGCGGATTTGTGACATATTCCAACGAGGCTAAGATGGAGCAATTGGATGTCCAGCCCTTAACTATAGAGCGTATGGGCGCAGTTAGCGAACAAACGGCGCGCCTTATGGCTCGTGGTGCTTATGCCCATTCCAATGCCGATATAGCGGTCTCTGTAACGGGTATTGCCGGCCCGGGAGGCGGCAGTGATGAAAAACCAGTTGGGCTTGTTTATATAGGCCTATCGACCGATGACTTTGCCGAAGTTCATAAACATCATTTTGACGGTGATCGCGCATCAATCCGCCAGCAAACGGTCGAGGTCGCGATCAGACATATGATTGATTATTTGGAATCGCTGTAAAGCTCCGCCGCCCTCTTCTCAAACGCGGAGACCATGCGGCTGACGGCCTTATCAAAAAACATGGTCACAAGGCTTTGAAGCATAGGGTTTTGAAATTCAAAATCGACAAAAAAATCAATCGTGCATGTATTATCGCTGTTCCTGATGAATTGCCATTGGTTGGACAGAGATTTCAGTGGTCCGTCCAAATATTCCACGCGAATTTCTTCGGGATGATCCAAAATTACGCGCGATTTGAATTTCTCGCGGAACATTTTATACCCGATAATCAAATCTGCCTCTATCACATCACCCTGATTATCCGTGATGCGACACCCAATGCACCATGGCAGGAATTTCCCGTATTTTTCAACATCTGCAACCAAATCGAACATTTGTTCGGGCGTATAGGGAAGATGCTTTTTTTCGGCATGTGTCGGCATGTCTCTATACTATGCCTTGGCCAATTTGGCGTCCCTAGCCGCCTTGAGCTTGGCAAAGTCTTCGCCTGCATGATGCGAAGACCGTGTTAATGGCGACGCTGAAACCATTAAGAACCCTTTTGCATAGGCCATTTTTTCAAATTTCTCGAATTCTTCCGGCGTGACATAACGGTCAAGCGGCGCATGCTTCGGCGTTGGTTGCAGATATTGCCCAATGGTAATGAAATCAATCCCTGCGGATCGCATATCATCCATCACCTGCCCCACTTGTTCATTTGTTTCGCCTAAACCTACCATCAAACCTGATTTAGTGAACATGGACGGATCAACCTCTTTCACCCTTTCCAGTAAACGAAGTGATCGGAAATACCGCGCCCCCGGGCGCACAGACGGATAGAGCGACGGCACGGTTTCAAGGTTATGATTAAACACATCAGGTTTGGCGCGGGTGACGGCGTCCACCGCACCCCAATCCCCGCGAAAATCCCCTGGTAGGATTTCAATCGTTGTATTGGGCGACAGGCGGCGAATTTCAGAGATCGTTTTAACAAAATGCGCCGCGCCGCTGTCTTTCAAATCATCGCGATCAACGGATGTGACAACAACATGTTTCAGGCCCATTTCCTTGGTGGCCTTGGCCACACGGGTGGGTTCCCAAACATCCAATGCATCAGGTTTTCCCGTGGCAACATTACAAAAAGCACAGGCGCGGGTGCAAATCTCGCCCATAATCATAAATGTCGCGTGCGATTTGGCCCAACATTCCCCGATATTGGGGCATCCGGCCTCCTCGCAAACCGTGGTGAGATTTAATTTCTTAACCACCTCACGTGTTTCCTGATACACCCCCGAAGGTGCAGGGGCTTTAACCTTGATCCAATCTGGTTTTTGCCCAGCCTTACGGTCAGGGTTTTTCTGTTTTTCAGGGTGGCGCTTGGCGCGGTCGAGCAATTTTTCGTTATAAGTCATGTCTTTCACTATATATAATCTGCGCAGGATCGTGAACCAAGCATTTTTTCAATATTGAGACCACTGTGGTCTCCGTGGTCTCAATCTCTATGCCTAAGTGATTGATTTTAAACGATGTGACCACGGGAACCACGCTAAAAGGATTTTGGTACAATTGTGGTGTTGATTAAAATTATCATAGGACAAAATACCTATTTTGTAAAGTTTTTTAATAAATGTCATTCCTGCGAAGGCAGGAATGACGAAATGAGAGGCACGAATGATGATTTTCAACCTTTATGTCATTGTCGGGCCCGACCCGACAATCCATGGGTTCTGGCATTATCAACCACCAAACTTAATTACTGATAAATTAGAGTATCACGATG
>CAJXOI010000241.1 GCA_913057885.1 uncultured Micavibrio sp. | reverse complement strand
CCGTTAGAGATATGTTGTAACGGTTGAAAAACATGTCCGTCAGTTTGGTCATACATTTTGGCGTGACGTTGTGAAAATGTGCCTCGGCCAGAGTCCTGTCCTGACAGACGAACGCCATAACCTTCATGGACGAGTGATCCAAAGGCCAATGCCTCAGCTGTAGCCCAATCGAAACCCTCACCGCTTTCAAACATCTCTTTTCTTGCATCAAGAAAACGTTGTAACTTACTGTGAATATTAAATTCTTCAGGTGTGCACGTTAATGCGGACCCAACCGTTTTAAAAGTATCTTCATTGATTGCGGTATCACCACGACGCGGATTATCTTCAGCCTCAGCAATTTCCAAATCCGACCATGCACCTTGTAAGAAATCAGCCTGATTTTGTCTATAATTTGTCGCTGCCTTGAATGATTCATCCAACATCCGCGTCACTTCATCTTTTATTGTGTCGGCTTCATCGGCTTTAATAACACCTTCTTCCTGAAGCTGTTGCGCATAGATGGCGCGTGTTGTTGGATGATTTTTGATTTCACGATACATTTCAGGTTGTGTAAAGGCGGGCTCGTCCCCCTCGTTATGTCCAAACCGTCGATAACATATAATATCGATAACAACATCCTTGTTGAATTCCTGACGGAATTCTGTAGCGATCCTTGCAACATGGATCACGGCCTCTGGGTCGTCGCCATTCACGTGAAATATTGGCGCGGACAATAATTTTGCAACATCTGTACAATAAGGCCCAGAGCGGGAGTATTGCGGCATGGTTGTAAAACCAATTTGGTTATTGATCACAACATGCATTGTTCCCCCAACGCTGTACCCATCCAATTCGGAAATCATCAATGTTTCAGCGACAATTCCTTGGCCAGCAAAAGCCGCGTCCCCATGTAACAAGATCGGCATGACCTTCGTGCCGTCATAGTCATCGCGCTGAAATTGCTTTGCCCGGGTTTTGCCGATACAAACGGGGTTTACGGCCTCAAGATGTGACGGGTTTGCCGTTAAGGATAAATGAATGTTATTCCCGTCAAAATCGCGATCAGATGAGGTCCCCAAATGATATTTCACATCACCCGACCCCAAAACATCATCGGGACGGGTATTGATCCCCAAAAATTCCGCGAAAATTGCGCTGAATGGTTTTCCCATAACATTGGCCAAAACATTCAAGCGCCCACGGTGCGCCATACCGATGACCATTTCCTTGAGCCCCATTTGCCCGCCGCGTTTCATAATTTGCTCAATAGCCGGGATAAGAACCTCTCCACCGTCAATTCCAAATTTTTTTGTGCCCGGATATTTTTTCGCCAAAAATTGTTCAAATGTCTCTGCCGCGGTCAGGCGTTCCAAAATGGCGCGTTTTCCGTTTGTTGTGAAATCTGTATGGTTACGCGGCGCTTCAATCCGTTTTTGAATCCATGCTTTTTCTTCAGGTGACGACATATGCATGAATTCAACACCTATTTTTTGGCAATAGATTTGCTTAACGGCCGATAAAATTTCATGTAAATTGGCTTGCTCCAACCCCATGACGCCATCCAAACGGATGGGCCGATCGTAATCACGCTCTGTAAAACCATAATGTTCCGGGTTAAGCTCGGGATGTTCCTTAATTTCACGAAGGCCAAGCGGGTCAAGGTCCGCAATCAAATGCCCACGCACGCGGTAGGCACGGATCAATTGTATTGCACGAATTGAGTCGCGGATGGCTTGTTGAATATCCGCATCACCGCTTGTGGAAACGGATGTCTGAGGCTGTGCCGGTGCCGGGTTTTGACAATAAGGCTGTTGCAGCATCTGATTTGGCATTGCCGTGCCCTGCGCTTGCCCCGCAGCTTGGGTTGCAGAAAACCCTCGCCCGTCCATCCGGTTTTCATCGGGTGTCCATGACGCGCCGTGCATTTCACGCAGAATGTCTAAATCACTATCATTCAAGCTTTGGAAAAAATCTTGCCAACTGGCGTCCACAGAATTCGGCGATTGTTGATATTTGGCAAAAAGATGCGCAATATATTCTGAATTCACACCGGTAAGGAACGAGGTATTATTTGTTTTTGGCTGAGCCATTTTTATGATTATCCCACTGTAATTATATAGGCTTACATCTTAACATGTTGGCGCGTAAAAAAAAGAGGGGAGCCATACATATTCACCAAAAGAAAACGGGCCATAAGGCCCGCTATCACACATTAGCAATATGATTTCATTTATGCGGCTATAGCCTCTTTCATGGCTGTACCAAGTCCCGCAGGACTATCTGTCACGACAAATCCGGCCGAACGCATCGCATCCATTTTCG
>CAJXOI010000240.1 GCA_913057885.1 uncultured Micavibrio sp. | reverse complement strand
GCTAACGTCCAAGTTGCGCGCCAATGATTTGGCAATGAAAAGCAAAGTTATCGAGGCGATGACAACCAATGAAACATTCTTTTTTCGCGATACACACCCGTTTGAACGGTTCAAAGATGTTGTTTTGCCAAAAATTTTGGAACATAAGCCGGCCGGATCAACCATTCGCATTTGGTGTGCAGCATGTTCCAGCGGTCAAGAACCATATTCACTGGGCATTATTTTAAAAGAAAATCCAAACCTGTCTACCAATCATAAATTTGAAATCATTGGAACGGATTTGTCCGAAGATATTTTGAATAAGGCAAGGGACGCCATTTATACCCAATTCGAAGTACAACGCGGCATGCCCATTCAGTTATTGGTGAAATACTTCACGCAAAATGGCACAGCGTGGCATTTGAATGAAGATATTAAATCGATGGTGAAATATTCAAAATTTAATCTCTTGGAACCAATGCATCAATTCGGCACATTTGATATTATTTTTTGCCGCAATGTGTTGATTTATTTTGACGCCCAAACCAAGGAAAAAGTCCTAGGCGAGTTGCATGCGCATTGTGATAAACATGGTTTTTTATTTTTGGGCGGGGCGGAAACTGTTGTTGGTGTGACCGATAAATTCAAACCGATGGCGGGTGAGAGAGGGCTTTATATTCCTCACGACTCTGTATACTTGTAATTTATGAGAGACCCCAAATCTGAAATTCTGGCTTTTTGGTTCGAGGAAACAAAGCCCGCGCAATGGTTTCAGAAAAACCCAGACTTTGATCGCGATATTCACGCCCGTTTTTCGGGCGACTTTACATTGGCTATGGAGGATATTTATGACGGGTGGATGGACACGCCCAAGGGATGCTTGGCACTCATCATTCTTTTGGATCAATTTCCACGCAATATGTTTCGTGATTCACCGCAAATGTTTTCAGGGGACGAGAAAGCTCTGGCCGTTGCCAACCATGCCATTGAGAAAAAATTTGATCAGGTGATGTCCCTCCACGAAAAGGTATTTACCTATTTGCCGTTTGAGCATAGCGAGAATTTGGATGACCAAGAAACATCTCTGAGATTATTTGAGTCGACCAAAGACGAAGATCCGACATTTTATAACTACGCCAAACGGCATTATGATGTGATCAAAAAATTCGGGCGCTTTCCCCATCGTAATCCGATATTGGAACGGAATTCGACAAAGTTGGAAGAAGAATATCTAGCCCAACCGGATAGCGGGTTTTAACTTCAACAAAAAACCGCCGATCTGTTGAAGGGCGGTTTTTAATTTCTTTAATAATAAATGTAAGAGCGGATTAAATTAAAATCCTTGTTTTTCACGACGTTTACGCTCGTCCTTGCGGGCGCGGCGTACGGCTTCGGCTTTCGTGCGTTTCTTTTTCTCGCTATTTTTTTCAAAATGGCGACGTTCTTTCATTTCACGAAAAAGACCTTCACGTTGCATTTTCTTTTTCAAAACGCGTAATGCTTGCTCGACGTTGTTGTCATTTACAGTAACCTGTACGATTGCTCTCACACTCCTTTCTTCAATTCTCTAGATGTTATGGCGCTAGTGTTAAACGCAAACATACATTATTGCAAGGAATAATTAAGATTTCGCTAAACCACGGAAAACACGGAAGCCACGGAAAGAATATTTTTTAAAAATTCGTGTCCTTCAGTGCCCTTCCGTGGTAAAAAAAAATATGCGCTATTTATTTATTTTATTCCTTCTATTCCCTTTAACCGTGAATGCCCAAACATATGGCATTGCCATGCATGGAACGCCCAAATATGCGGATAATTTCACGCATTTTGACTATGTGAACCCCGATGCGCCAAAGGGCGGATCATTCAGCTATAACGCCCTTGGCACATTTGATTCCCTTAACGGTTTTATCACAAAAGGTGTTGCCGCCTCTGGCCTTGGACTTTTATATCAATCCTTGATGACAGGCAGTGCGGATGAACCTTTTTCAAAATATGGGGAGATTGCGACTTCTATTCAAGTTGCGGAGGATAACGGGTCTGTGACATTCCAAATTCACCCTGATGCGCGGTGGCATGATGGACAACCCATCACGGCCGAGGATGTGATATGGACGTTTAATACACTGATGGAAAAAGGATCCCCATTTTACAAATCATATTATGCGGACGTTAAAAATGTTGAGGGATCGGGGCAAACCGTCACATTCAATTTCAAAACGACCGAGAATAAAGAGCTTCCTCTAATCGTTGGATCGCTCACAATTTTGCCGAAACATTACTGGGCGGATAAGGCATTTAATGAAACAACATTGGTACCGCCGTTGGGCAGCGGCCCTTA
>CAJXOI010000239.1 GCA_913057885.1 uncultured Micavibrio sp. | reverse complement strand
TGTCAAAAGCCGCCGTTATAGAACATGATTTTGATTATATGATCCATACTATGATGAACGAAGCGATGCGTTTGGGGATGCCTGACCATGCGGGGTTATACACAATGTTGGCGGCTAATGATACGCAACCTTATGTGCCGTTTGGTAAATCTGAATCTGTTGATGTGATTGCTGTTCCACTTTTTAAGATCTTCAAGGTTTATGACCCGGATCTACGATCCATGATGATTGCTAAAGCCACGGGTCGGATGATGGCCGTTGCCGCTGCAGGGGACGATCCGGACATGGATGCCTGTATTGTGACACCACTTGCATTATCGTCGATGCAAGGAAGTTATATTTCATCCTTGAACCAAGGCTAAAACGTCTTTATAAATTGTGCCTATGACAGCAGTAAGACAGACAAAAGACGGGGAATTCCCTTATACACCTCAATCATCATATTCGTATGAGGATTTAATTGCGTGCGGAAATGGTGAATTATTTGGTCGCGGCAATGCTTTATTGCCTGCGCCACCAATGTTGATGTTTGACCGTATCACGCATATCAGTGATGAAGGCGGCGCTCATGGCAAAGGACAAGTGGTTGCTGAGTTTGATATCAAGCCTGATCTGTGGTTTTTTGATTGCCATTTTAAAAGTGACCCTGTTATGCCGGGATGTTTGGGGTTAGATGCTCTTTGGCAACTCACAGGCTTTTGGTTGGGGTGGACAGGTGCTCCTGGTTCTGGCCGCGCCATTGGGGTCGGGGAGGTCAAATTGACCGAACAAATTTTGCCAACAAACAAAAAAGTCACATACACGGTTGACATTAAACGTTTTATAAATCGGAAATTGGTGATGGGTGTTGCCGATGGCACGGTCGAAGTCGACGGCAAATTAACAACAGAAGTTGTTGATATGAAGGTTGGCCTATTCGATAACGACGCTGTTTAAAGAGATGTCTGAACTTAATTTTTCGATACCTGATATAGATAGCAATGATTTTAATGCTGAAATGTGCGAGTTAACTCTAGCATGTGTTCTGGTATGGCAACAAAACCCTCATCTAACCCATAATAGAGAGTTTCAATTAAATCTTGCCTCATTTCTTGTTGCAATGACGCAATATGCGGATCACATGATTGACCATGGCCACCCCCAGCAGGACAAAACAGAATTGGCATCCTATTTCGTAGAGATTACATCAGCTATTGATAAGCTGGATCCAGATTTTCCAGCTACGCATCTGATGAAAACCCGTATACCCATGTTAACGAATGTATAAAATACGTGTTCATTTTTGATTTTTCGTGTTAAAAAACCGTCATGCAAAATACAATCAATTTAAATCGTGTTGTGATTACAGGGATGGGTATTATTTCCTGTATCGGGAATAATCTGAACGAGGTTTTGGACTCTCTTAAGGAAGGGCGTTCAGGGATAACAAAATCCGATGAATATCTTAAACTTGGATTTCGGTCACAAGTTTTCGGTCGCCCTAACATTGATCTGAAAGAAGCTATTGATAAACGTCTTCTCCGTTTTATGGGGGATGGCGCGGCCTATTGCCATTTGGCTATGGAACAGGCCATAGATATGGCCGGTCTTGTAAAAGAACAGGTATCAAACATCCGCACAGGGGTTATTTTAGGTTCAGGTGGTCCCTCAACCAAGGCACAGATCGAAGCCGCAGACATAACACGTGAAAAAGGGCCAAAACGGATTGGGCCTTTTGCCGTGCCAAAATGTATGAGTTCTACTTTGTCTGCGAACGCTGCAACAAATTTTGAAATTAAGGGTTTGAATTATACAATTTCATCCGCATGCGCGACATCGGCACATTGTATTGGTAACGCGGTCGAGCAGATCCAAATGGGTAAACAAGATGTTGTTATTGCCGGCGGTGCAGAAGAATTGGATTGGTCGCTTTCATGCCTGTTTGATGCAATGGGTGCCATGTCGTCAAAATACAATGATACACCTGAAAAGGCCGCAAGGGCCTATGATGCCAACCGTGACGGATTTGTTATTGCCGGCGGTGCAGGTGTTCTTGTATTAGAATCCTTGGATCATGCGTTGGAACGCGGTGCCAATATTATTGCCGAGGTAACAGGATATGGCGCGACTTCTGATGGTGCGGACATGGTTGCACCAAGCGGTGAAGGCGGCAAGAGATGCATGGATATGGCAATTTCGACCATTGGTGACCGAAAGGTAACTTATATCAATTCTCATGGAACATCGACCCCTGCGGGTGACATTACGGTACTTGATGCTATTCGCGAAGTGTTTGGCGATGACATGCCGACCATCAGTGCGACAAACTCAATGACAGGTCACTCTTTGGGCGCGACAG
>CAJXOI010000238.1 GCA_913057885.1 uncultured Micavibrio sp. | reverse complement strand
ACACCTGCCCGCACCTGCCGTGCCCAAATCATCGTACTGTCGCCAGGAGAAATGGCGCTCAACGATTGCTGTGCCTGGCCGAGTGAAGTAGCATGGCAAGGCATCCCATGTAAACAATTTTGGCCTTGGTGAAAATGGTCGCTATCGTTCCAATGTATGGGAATATGCCGGTGTCAACACTTTCAAAGAAAACCGAGAGGAGGAACTGGCCATGCATCCTACTGTCAAGCCTGTACAAATGATCGAGGATGCCATCCTCGATTGCTCTAACCGCGGTGATTATATCTATGATCCTTTTCTGGGATCAGGGACTGCGATGGTCGCTTCAGAAAATCAGGGGCGAATATGTTGCGGTGTTGAAATCGATCCGGAGTATATAGATGTGACTATCAATCGCATGCAACGAATTTTTAATCTACCGGTCATTCATGCAGAAACAGGCAAGACATATGACGAAATAAAAATTGAAAGGAAGGAGGCATAATATGGATGAAGGCGATGATGATTATGAAGTAGGCTACGGGAAGCCGCCTAAAAATACCCAATTCAAAAAGGGTAAGTCCGGAAACCCGAAAGGTCGTCCGAAGGACGAACCCATTGAAATGTCTTTTTTTCGGACTCTTGAACAATGCCTCGACAGACAAATAACCATTAAATCGGTAGACGGCAAACCCCTCTATATCCAAAAAAAAGCCCTGATTATCGAACGTTTGCTTAACCAATGTGCTAATGGCGATACAAAGTCAATAAGAGCATTAAACGAAATCATTAAAAATCAAAAAGACTGGTCTTGGTTTTAAGCCGTTGAACTTCATTGCAAACGAAGCTAATGTCTTCTCAGCACTTCCGCATCGGTGGGAGTGTCGGGGCGTAGTAACCTCTCCTAAGCGGCATTCTAGACACTGCCGTTACCCGTGTCGCCTTTCGACTATGTCGAGAAGGCGGCGGAATATAATAGCGCTTGCGTAAATACGTCGCGCCGTTCTTAGGGCGGTTACTAACTTCTCGGCCCAATCGTAGCTTTTGCGATTGGATTTATAGAGTTTTAGTGAAAGGCATTCCATGCGTATTCAAACCACACCATTTTTTCTATCAAATCCTCACGACACTGATGACGCCTCTGCTGCCAATGTCAAGCGACTGGGACAATATCAAACCAATCACGAATTTGATGAAGACTGGCTGCAGGATTTGATCCATACACACCCGTCATTGCTTCCGTCGCGGGAAATCGAACCCGTCTATGACCGCTTGATACCGGTATCTCGTGAATTACCCTGCCCATCGGGATATCTGGATAATTTATATGTCACACCAGAGGGATATCTGGTGTTAGCTGAATGCAAACTATGGCGCAATCCAGAATCACGCCGCAAGGTTATTGCGCAGATTATGGATTACGCGAAGGATTTCGCTGGATGGGATTATGATGATCTGATGATGGCTATAAACCAAGCTAATAAAACAAAATTGGACAATCCACTTTATGAAGCAGTTACCAATGAATCCGATGTCATTGATGAAATTGCCTTTGTCGATCAGGTTTCAAAAAACTTAAGACTGGGCCGGCATATGCTGCTCATTGTTGGCGACGGCATCCAGGAAAATATGGAGAGCCTGACCGAACATGTCCAAAAGCATATGGGGTTACATTTTACTTTGGGGCTCATCGAAATAGGTCTTTTTGAATTTGAGGATAAAGGCATGATGGTCATACCGAGAGTGATTGCCCGCACGACTTTACTAGAACGGGCCGTCATCAGAATTGAACAATCAGGCACAGACATTCAGGTTAGTGAACCTGCACAGCAAACGCAAAAAACATCCTCCTCACGAACAACCTTATCCGAGGCCGCATTCTTCGAAAAACTCCCTGAGAATAATCCCGCAGGCGCCATATGGTTACAAAATATTTTGCCACAATTGGCCGATATAGGCATCACGTATGATGTCAAAAAGACGCTTATATTACGTTACATTCCAGATGGGGAGACGTCATTTAACTTGGGCTATATTGAAACAAATGGCCGATTCCAAACAGGAAATGCAACGTGGAAACCGTATGAACTTGGGAAAATTGATCTTGCCTATGAATACCTCCAAAACTTCGCAGATATTCTTAAAAACGGATCTTTTGTTAAAAATGATAAACCCACTGAATGTTATGTTGCAGTTGATGGCCGAACATTAAATATCAGCGATATTGAGGGTAAAGATGCGGAATTTATCAATGTCATAAGCAACTATATCACTTCACTCAAAAAGAACTTGATAGATTAGCCAAAGGAAGCATGTATGGACCTACAAAATGGAGGTCACAAACATGCAATCAACAAATTATCGATCACTGACATT
>CAJXOI010000237.1 GCA_913057885.1 uncultured Micavibrio sp. | reverse complement strand
CGCATCAACCAGCCGTATTGTTGCCGCATCGGGTATGGCGCGCGGAACGCTGTATTACCATTTCAAAGATAAACAGGATTTATTCTTGGCCGTTTATGACATGGTCATGCAACAGGTTTCAGAGACATTATCATACCAAATCGCCAAGATTGATGACCCTTGGGACAAGTTACTGGCTTGTTGTCGTTTTTATTTTGATTTATGCTCTAATCCGCAAACGAACAAGATATTTTTAACCGAGGCGCAAACAATTTTAACCTATGATCAACGACAAGGGGTTGTCTCTCAAACGATCCGTCCGATTTTGGCCGATGTTGTTCGCGATGCTCTTAACGCCGGTTATTTCAGGGGGCAAAATAAGGATATGCTGATTTTGTTGATTTTTGGCGCCCTAAGTGAGGCCGGCAGGATGATGAGCCTTTCCCCGCAAAAGGATATGATCGATAAAATGTATTTTGATACGTTTTTATGGTCGATGAACCGTTTAAAGTGAAAAAATATTGACATGCCGCGCGCATGACGGCATAACATCATGATATTTCATCCGGCGGGGTAGCTCAGGGGTTAGAGCAGTGGAATCATAATCCATGTGTCGGCGGTTCAAATCCGCCCCTCGCTACCATAAACTTGGGTTGCCTTAATCATAGCTGAGTTCTGTGGCTTTACCTCGGAAAACATAATAGGCAAGGGCGGTATAGCCAATCAAAATCGGTATAACAATCAGGGCGCCAACCAACATAATGATTAAAGATTCAGGAGCGCTTGCGGCTTCAATAATCGTCATTCTCTCTGGTACGATGTAGGGGTAAAAGCTATAAGCCAATCCGACAAACGACAGTACATAGATAATAATGGTAATGACAAACGGCAACCAACAATAGCGATCATCCGTAAATGGCATTTTTCTGAGCAGTAAATAGAGATAGACGATCAATGCGCCTGTTATAACCGGAATAATGGACAGGTACATTATTTGGGGGAAAGCAAACCATTTGTCAAAAATACGGTCACTGATCAATGGTGTCGCAAGCGATACGGTAATAAGCCCCACAACCGAATTGCCAAGATGATATTTTGCCCAACGAATGGATTTTTCTTGTAAGCTGCCTTCCACTTTCATGATTAACCAGCAAGCCCCGACAAGGCAATAGGCTGAAGCCACGGCCACGGCAATTACACATGAAAATGCCACGCCGGCAAAACTATCGTCAAAGCCGATAATATAGGCACCAAGCATGTATCCTTGCGCAAGAGCGGCGAGCAAAGACCCTGCAAAAAAGGCGCGGTTCCATTTCCATTTTTTTTGATAAGGCGCTTTGGCACGAAAATCAAAGGCAACCCCCCGAAAGATCAGACCAAATAGCATGATAGCAACGGGCAAATAAAGTTCCGTCAAAATAATGCCGTGCGCCATTGGAAAAGCCACCAAAAGCAAGCCGACGCCTAATATTAGCCAGGTTTCATTCGCGTCCCAAAACGGCCCGATAGAGGCAATCATACGGTCTTTTTCATGCCAGTTTGCGCCTTCTATCAACATGCCGACACCCAAATCATAGCCGTCCAAAACGGCATATATTAGCATTGATAATCCCATTAAAAAGGCAAATGAAAGTGGTAACCACGTTCCATCGTTGAATATTTCCATCATTTTTTGCCATCCTTATCCATAGCTGTCGGTATGTTCAAACGTTCTTCACCCTGCGCTTTTTGTTTTTGGGGGTCACGGGACGAGCCGTCACCAGCCTTTTTTGCCATGTAAAATAAGGTTGAGATATAGGCGATGGTCAAGAAGAGATAAATTGCCAAATATACGGTTAATGAGGAGAAAACCATACCCCCCGTCACAGGGCCAAGAGCATCTTTTGTTGATAAAACACCTTGAACCAACCAAGGTTGGCGCCCTATTTCAGTTACATACCATCCAGCTATTGTGGCAACGCAACCGGACAAGGTCATGCCAACCAATATATATGCCATAGGTTTGTTAATTGTGCCGGTTCTCCACAATTGGAAACTTCCAATCCAAGAAATAAGCAACATTAACATACCTATCCCTACCATGATGCGGAATCCCCAAAAAACAGGGGCAACAGGGGGGTGTAATTCAAATTCCTCCAACCCCTTTATTTCGCCATCCCATTTGTGCGTGACGATCAAACTGGCCAAATTAGGGATTGCGATTTCATAATCATTTTGGCGCGTTTCTTCATTGGGCAAGCCAAATACTACCAGTGGCGCACCCTGCTTGGGTTCCCATGCACCTTCCATTGCGGCCAATTTCGCGGGTTGATATTCTTTTGTGTTTAATCCGTGTTCATGCCCCAAAAAAATCTGGAGAGGGATCAGAATAGCAGCA
>CAJXOI010000236.1 GCA_913057885.1 uncultured Micavibrio sp. | reverse complement strand
CCACATGGTCATGGACCACGGCCTGTGTTCCATCTATGGAAATCTTAATTTCTTTGTTAAAACCCTTTGCTAAACCAATGATTTTATTGAGATCATTGATTATGCCAAGAGCATTGGATGTATGCGTCACGGATACCATCTTTGTTCGCTTTGAAAACAGATTTTGATAGGTATCAAGGTCCAATTCCCCTGTGTCTAACATGGGAATAACCTTAAGAACCACACCAATTTGATCGCGCAACATCTGCCATGGCACGATATTGGCGTGGTGTTCCATCTCGCTAATAATAACTTCATCCCCTTCACTCAAAAAGTGACGGGCATAGGATTGCGCGACAATATTGATGGACTCTGTCGTATTGCGCGTAAAAATAATCTCATTGGTCGATTTTGCGTTGATAAAATCAGCTATTTTGGCACGTACAGACTCGTACGCTGTTGTGGTTTTTTGGCTGTAATCATAAAGCCCACGATGAATATTCGCATAATGATCTTCCATCACATGCGAAATGGCGTTTATAACGGTCTGCGGCTTTTGCGCACTGGCTGCACTGTCCAAAAACGCCAAATCCTTGCCATAAAGGGCTGGAAAATCTTTTTTCAGATCAAGCGACATCGAGAACTTTTTTGATTGTCTGGCCAAGTTGATCATATATCTCCTCGTGATCTTCAAATGCTTCGAGTGTTTCGCTGATAAAGGCCTCAAGCAATAATGCTTGCGCCTGTTCCTTTGGGATACCGCGCGCCTGAAGGTAAAAAAGCGGGTCTTCGTCCAATTGCGCCGTCGTCGCACCATGGGAACATTTCACATCATCGGCATAAATTTCAAGCTCTGGCTTTGTGTCCATTTCAGCCTTATCGGATAATAATATTGAATTACACAGCTGATATCCATCTGTTTGCTGGGCGATTTGGTGCACATGGACCTTTCCTTGAAATACGCCGCGGGCATTGTCATTCAATAAATTGCGATAATTTTGGTTGGAATAACAATTGGGGGCCTCATGCTCAATCAAAATACAGGTGTCACAATGTTGATTAGCAGATAAAATTTTCGCCCCTGACAACGAGCAAACACCATTTTCACCTGTTAGAGCCCCGTGGATTTGATCACGCACAAACGACCCAAATTTATTCATGACATAGGCATTGTATTTGGCGTCTTTTCCCTGATGAATTTGGATCAAACTGGTCAAAATTCCCTGCCCTTCGCCACTACGGATGTGGATAAGCTCCGCACCATCATCCAATGTAATTGTCATGGCACGGTTCATCCACCCCTGGCAATTTACAGTGTCATGAAGGGTTAAACGTGCATTTTTCTGAAGGTGAATATGAATGGCTCCTTCGCATTTCTGTCCCTCCTCGACATCCATAGTAATATTCACAGGTTTTTCAACAGACTTACCCTCTGGAATCACGATTGAAAGAACATCCTGCAACCCCATCCATAGATCCATGTCCTGATAGGTTGACGCCGCCCATGGTAGTAGATCCACATCCCTATCGACGATGAATTCATCATCGCCATCATAACCAACGGCAAGCGGATGTACGTCGTATGTTTCATCGACATGCGCCGGAAGGTTGGAATATTTCCATCGTTCCAGCTTTGGTGTTGGGAGCGCAGACATTACGCAGCCTCCTTCACAAAGGTTTCATAGCCTTGCTCTTCCAAATCTTTCGCCAATTGCGCATCGCCCGATTTGATAATTTTTCCTTCGGCCAGAATATGCACCTGATCAGGCACGATATAATCCAACAGGCGTTGATAATGCGTAATAACAAGGAATGATCTTTCCGCCTCGCGCAAGGCATTGACACCATCAGCCACAATTTTTAGGGCATCAATGTCCAAACCTGAATCCGTTTCATCCAATACACAAAATTGGGGTTCCAAAATCGCCATCTGAAGGACTTCATTCCGTTTTTTCTCTCCTCCAGAAAAACCAACATTCACCGCACGTTTGAGCATTTCGTCTTTAATGCCCAATTCAGTCGTTTTAGCACGAAGGAGTTTGATAAAATCTAGCGTTTCAAGCTCCCCCTCACCACGCGCCTTACGCACCGCATTCAGGGAAGTTTTCAGGAAATTTGTCATTTGTACGCCAGGTATTTCAACAGGATATTGAAACGCTAAAAACAACCCTGCCGCCGCGCGCTCCTCCGGCTCCATGTCCAAAATACTCTCACCATTAAATAAAATATCACCTTCAGTGACTTCGTATTCTTCTTTACCCGCTAGGATATAAGATAAAGTTGACTTTCCCGCCCCGTTTGGCCCCATAATGGCGTGAACTTCACCTTTGCCAATTGTTAAATCCAACCCTTTTAGAATAGGTTGTCCTTCAATTTCAGC
>CAJXOI010000235.1 GCA_913057885.1 uncultured Micavibrio sp. | reverse complement strand
CCGTACGCGAAATAATAATTTTAAGCTCGTCAGGCGTATAAAAATCCAACCTAAGCGGAATACCAAATCGATCACGCAATGGATTGGACACCATGCCAGACCGCGTCGTCGCACCAATCAATGTAAAGGGCGGTAATTCAATTTGAACGGATCGCGCTGCAGGCCCCTCGCCAATCACAATATCCAATTTTCCATCTTCCATCGCGGGATAAAGGATTTCCTCAACAGCAGGGTTGAGCCTGTGAATCTCGTCAATAAACAACACATCGAAATCCTGAACATTGGTTAAAATTGCGGCCAAATCCCCCGCCCGTGCAATTACGGGGCCTGATGTCATTTTAAATCCAACGCCCAATTCACGCGCGACAATTTGCGCCAATGTGGTTTTCCCAAGGCCGGGAGGACCATGCAAAAGAACATGATCCAAGGCCTCTTTGCGTGCCTTTGCCGCCTGAATAAAAACGGACAGGTTTGATTTCAACCCTTCTTGGCCGGTAAATTCGTCCAATGTCTGCGGACGCAAGGCAGGATCTTCCCTTTCCCCGTCCATCAATTCTTTGTTTAATTCATCTACACGCTCTTGTTGCATCAATTCAGCCCCTTAATCAGGCGGGCGATATCTGTTTTTAAATAGACATCGTTATGGCCTGCCCCTTCTATTTCTATCATAATTTTATCACCCGCATAGGCATTATAGAGCTTTTGTCCAAAGCCAATGGGTACAATATCATCATCTGTCCCATGGATCATAACAAGACGCGAGCCAATATTATTGATTTTCGACATGTTATCATAGCGATCGCGTAACAATAAATTCACAGGCAAAAACGGCATGGCATGAAACGTCACATCCACAAGGGACGAAAAACCAGATTCAAGAATCAATGCTTTTTCGCCATATTCGGTTGCCATCTGCACGGCCGCGCCATTCCCGATAGATTCTCCGTATATATAAAGGTCTAGATCAGGAAAATCTTCGACTGTTCGATCCATAACAACTCGCGCCATATCATAAATTGATGCTTCACCTGGTGACCCGTCATTCGTGCCATAGCCAGGATATTCAGCCAAAACAACGTGATAGCCGCCCTCCCGCCAAAAAGACGCTTTCCATTGCCTGTCAATTGCCGCGCCGGCATTGCCATGAAAATAAACCAGAATCCGATCGGTATTCGTTGCACTTGGTAAGAAAAGCCATTCCAAATTATTATCATTTACGATAATGGCATTGATTTTATTCAAATTATCTTGGTTATACACATCAAATGTTCGAGGGTGATAAATAAACCATCCTTGAAATATCGTCATAAAAATCGCGAAACCGACATAGGCAATAAGGCAATCTCTGATGATTTTGATATAAGCCATCGCGTGCGCTATGCCGTCAATTCCTTGAGCCCTTGTTTAATAAGAGCCCCCAAATCCGCATCTTCGGGCAAATTTTGTTTGGCATGATTGATTGCGACCATTGCTTCTGAGCGACCATAACCCAAATTCACCAGCGCTGATAACGCCTCTCCTATGGTGCCCTCGTCATCTTGAGCGGCAGAGTTTGTCAATGAGGGTGTAGCTGTTGCCCCCGCGCCAGACAAATCCATATTCGCAATTTTGTCCTTCAGTTCCGTCACAATCCGTGTCGCCAGTTTCGGTCCGACGCCATCCGCCTTTGCAAAAATGGCCTTATCTTGCGCGGCAATCGCCAAGGCCATATCATTGGGCGAAGCCACGGATAAAATGGCCAAACCGACCTTTGCGCCCACACCTTGTACCTTTGTTAAAATGCCAAACCATTCCTGCTCAATCGCATCAGCAAAACCATAGAGATGGATGTGATCTTCACGAACATGGGTTTCAATCAACAGTGAACACACATCCCCTTTCGACCCAATTTTGGATAATGTCCGCCCCGACGCAAAAACGATATAGCCAACGCCGTTGACATCTAATAAAACCGTGTTGGATTGGACCACATCAATTGTACCTGTTAATTTCCCGATCATATAGCTATCCTTTGATTATGGGCAGAATGATGCGCATGACAAATAGCAATGGCTAGAGCATCAGCCGAATCCGCATTTTTAAAATCAGCTCGTGGTAATAAAATATTGATCATGGTTTGAATTTGGCTTTTATCGGCATGTCCCGCACCAACAACTGTTTTCTTAACCTTATTCGCACCATATTCAAAAACCTTTAACCCCGCGCGGGCCGGGGCAATAAATGCCGCGCCCCGTGCCATCCCTAACTTCAAAGATGATGCAGGCGATTTATTGACATAGGTTTCTTCGATCGCAACCGCATCAGGTTTATAGAGGGAAATAATTTTATCCAATTCCGAGTCAATTGTGTAAAGACGGTCCGCCGTTTCATATTTG
>CAJXOI010000234.1 GCA_913057885.1 uncultured Micavibrio sp. | reverse complement strand
AAGGTGGGGATAAATCAAAAAGCGGGCATTATAAATGTGACGATATGGCGTGCTTTCTTACTAAAAACGATCAAAAAATTGGTATTGCGCTTAATCCAATAAGTATGGGGTCCGTGTGTCAAAACAGTGATTTTGTCATTGCCAAAATTCCAATAGAAGACGATTTATGCCGAGAAAAAATGATTATCGACCGTTTCGATATATGGCGTAATGGCCCAACACTGCTTATAGTCGGTAGGGAGCATTATACGGTCAAAACGGTTCGTGGTGATGAGAGTCAGTGATACTGTCGATAGAGACCGGCTAATTTTCCCTGAACCTGAACGCGGTTAGCCTCGTATGTGCGGATGCCGTGGTTGCGGTTTTTGGGGACGAGGTCGATATGCCCGCCGCGACGACGGATTTCTTTTAGAGTGGCTTCCTGATTGTCGACAAGAGCCACAACGATATCACCATCGCGCGCTACATCTGTCTTTTGGATTAATACGATATCTTGATCATTTATTCCGGCTTCAATCATTGAATCTCCATCAATGACAAGGGCGTAATGATCACCTCCACTACCAATCATACTGGCGGGAAGGGCAATGTTATTATCTGAATAGGCGATAGCTTCGATTGGTGTTCCCGCGGCAATTTTTCCAAATAACGGAATATCAATGATGTTTGAGTTAGCAGATGAGGGAGTGGATTGAGCCGCCGTTTGATGCACATTATTCAACAAACGAAGCTTTTGTGCCGCCTCGCTGTGGTCATCGTCGGAAGGTTTATAGCCATCAGGAAGTTTGCGCACATGAAGCGCCCGTGCCTTGTTAGGTAGGCGTTCCAAAAATCCTCTTTCTTCCAAAGCTCCGATCAAACGATGAATTCCCGATTTTGATTTGAGACCAAGCGCATCTTTCATTTCATCGAATGATGGCGCAACCTCTCCTTTAATCAGGCGCTCATGAATGAGAATAAGCAAATCGCGTTGTTTTTGAGTCAGCATAACGTCCCTCCACAAAGACATATATTCTCTTTATGTTCTACACCTGTTCATGATCTGTGTCAAGTTTTACTGTCTTTGGCCTGAGTATTGCTGCCTCAGCAGCTTTTCGTTGATCCATATAGAGGCGTTATCGCGATAATGGAAAGATAAAAGCGAATCGAGAATGCCCCTTTGTTGTCTTTGAATGGCCTCGCTTGATGTTTCATCGGGATCGGTATTTGCATCAAAACTAATTTTTGTCACATGTGCGATTATGGCGTTATCGCTATCAATACGGTAATTATAATCACCATTATTTGTGTTAAATATTAAGTTTGCATTTGCATTTTCAGTGTTTCGCTTAACGCTACTAACATTTCTTGAAGTCGCAGCATAACTCTCTCGCAAATCATTCGTTGTAAGGGTTCCATTGCGCAAATTTTCTATAATTGTTTGAAGATTACTTTGTGCGGCAGTATTTATACGGGATTGGGTCAATCTTGTTACAATATCTTCGCGTACATCCTCAAGCGGTTTCGCAGATTGCGGTGTGATGGATTGCACGCCAATCACAACGTAATGCTCATCATCAACTTCGATGGGATAGGCTGCGGTCCCTTCAGGTAAGCCGAAGATTTCATCAGCTACAGAGGGGCTGGCATCAATTACGGCCTTCAGAGTTTCAGAATCTGCCAATTCATTACGGTTAAGAGCGGTTGTTGTCTCTACTTCCAACCCTGTCAATTCGGCAACTTCTTCAAAAGATTGACCGCCGTCAATCATATTTTCTGTATCAATAATTTTATTATAAAGGGCATCGTAGATGGCATTTTTTTCCATTTCCTCTCTAAGCTCAGCGCGCACCTCTTCAAAAGGTCGGGTCGTTTCTGGCGTGATTTTTGTGACCACTGCAACTATATACCCAAAAATAGTTTCTGTCGGCGGTAAGATTTCCCCTTCTTCCACTTGATTGTCGAAAGCCCGATCGGCAATTTCGGGTGGAAGACCGTCATATTCAAATGCCGACTCTTCTCCCAGTTCTGCTTCAAGTTCCAATTGTGCTATCGCGCTTTCTAAATCGCCTGTTTCAAGGGCGATTGTATAAAGCTCTTGCGCCGCATCCGCATCCTCCAATTGGACTTGGCGTAAAGATCGCGTTTCGGGGATAACAAAATCATAAATGCGTGAATCATACTCATTGCGGACATCGTCATCCTTGATAGTGGGTAATGTCTCCTTTGCCATATCCAGAGACATCCGGCCAATCTGAAAAACGCGTGTTTCGGAAATCATGAATTCGTCCATATTTGCGGCATAATAATCGACGATGTCTTGGTCAGTAAGTTCTGCATAATCCGTGATACGGTCTAGAGGGATAGCGTAAATAACGGCGTCACGTGTTTCTGAGTCAATTTTAC
>CAJXOI010000233.1 GCA_913057885.1 uncultured Micavibrio sp. | reverse complement strand
CTCGGACAATTTTATGACAAGATCATATCTGTTTTGCTGCAAATGGTCCACGACTGTTTTTGTATAAGGCTTGCCGCTGGTGAATTGAATATGATCTGTCGCTGTTTGGCCCGAAATATCCATTTTTTCGAGGATTTCAAATATGGTTTGGGATATTTTTTCCCTGTAGGCATCCTCTAAATCCTGATGTTTTTTGCCAAATTCAGGCAGAACACATAGAATATTAAAATCCGCCTCAAGCTTTTTCGCCAAGCTCACCGCCTCAGACAATGCCAACTCGGAGACATTATTTTCAATGACAACAAATAAAATTTTTTCAAAATTCATTTTATTCCCAAACCTTCCGTAAAATTCACTCTTATTCTATAACAGTTTTTAATCTTAATCCATCATAAGCGCACTCTATATAATCAGGGGTTTCCGCATTAATTGTTTGGTAGTCATGACGCGGCGTTAAGTGCGTTAAATACAATTTTTTCGCCTGCACAGTTTCATTCCATTCCATAACACGCCTAAGGTTTGGATGGACGGTTAGATCCTCGTCAGCTTGTCCGTATTGTCCGCAATCAACAATCCACGTCTCGATCCCGTGAAGTTTTTCCAACATTTCCGAATCATAATCTGATACGTCCGTTGAATATCCAATCGATCCTATTTTGAATCCTAGAGAACTCCCTTGCCCGTGAATTTGGCTAACATAAGGGATTTGCAGTCCGTCAAATACATCCAATACGCCGTCATCATGGATAATTTGAGGATTGATCAAGGGAATATAAAGGCCATCATCACTTGTTCTGAACATATAAGGGAAACGTTCCCGTAACAAATTCATAGTCTTTTCTGTCGCAAAGATCGGCATAACGTAATCTGAATTCCCGTCAATGCGTTTTTTAATCGATAAGTAACGCACATCATCAAAACCATTGGTATGATCCGCATGGTCATGGGTGTAAATAATCGCATCAACGCTATCGATATTTTGCGCAATTGTCTGTAGTCGCACTTCCGGAGACGTATCAATCAAAAGTGTTTTGCCTTGTGCTTGGATGGCAATGGATGGGCGTGTACGTCTGTTTTTTGGTTCATTAGGATCCGCAGCCCCCCAATATCCCCCGGCCAGGGGTGTTCCACCGGATCCACCGCACCCTAAAACAACGATTTCTACTTTTGTTGAACCCATGTATCCTTTGCCTTTAAAAATAAACGAAAAAAATTATCAGCAGTTTTATGCCCCATTTCCTCGCGCGTCAGATTATGAAGCTTTGCCAATTCAAGCGCAACAAATTCCACATACGCAGGTTGATTTGTTTTGCCCCGATAGGGATGCGGCGCCAAAAACGGGGCGTCCGTCTCAATCAAAACACGGTCGCCAGGAACCTGAAGCGCAATATCTCGTAACCAATCCATCTTTTTGAATGTCACCATCCCAGAAAAAGAAATATAAAATCCAATCTCCAAAGCTTCTCTAGCCATGGCTTCACCGCTGCTAAAACAGTGTAAAACACCGTAAAGAGGCTTATCGCTATTCTTTATTTCATCGTGAATAATATCCATGCAATCACGATCTGCATCCCGCGCATGAACGATCAAGGGCAATCCTGTTTCTTGGCATGCCTGAATATGTTTACGAAAACTTTTTTTTTGATCCTGTGGATCGGCATAGTCATAGTAATAATCAAGGCCGCTCTCCCCTATTCCAATAACTTTTGGATGCTGTGACAATTTGACTATGTCATCAACGCTGTATGCCTTTTCCGCCTCGACCGATGCATCATGGGGGTGCGTGCCAACGGAACACCAAACATTGTCATGTGCCTCGGCTATGCCTGTCAACAATTCATACTCCTGATGCATGCGGCAACAGATGGTTTGCAATCCAACTGTTCCTGCCTCTTTGGCTTGCGTAATCAATTGATCGGGGGACACATCTTCCCCATTCATTGGATGATTTAAATGGCAATGTGAGTCAATATACATGACGTATTACGCCGCTTCTTCTTTATTCAACTCAAGACGCGGGAAAACCCCTTCTGGCGCAGGGAGTGCTATACCTGTCTGTATAGCATTAGCAGACGTTGAATGTGAAAATGTGCGTTGATCATCCGCGACCGCCAATTGATCAAGAATTTTGTTGGCGCCCGTTGGTATAATTGGTTGCGCCATAATCGCACAACATCTAATAACCTCGGCCAACACATAAAGAACGGTTTGCATGCGCTCTGGATCTTCTTTTTTCAACTTCCACGGGGCTTGTGCATCGATGTAGGCATTGGCTTCTCCTACTACGTGCCATACACTTTCCAGATATTTGTGAATTTGCATGGCATCAATAAACTCACCAGTTTGTGTTGGTAGATCATACGCCATGTTCAGTAAAGACTTATCTTCATTCGTCA
>CAJXOI010000232.1 GCA_913057885.1 uncultured Micavibrio sp. | reverse complement strand
GGATTTTTGTTTATGCGGCGCGGCATGGATGGTTGGTCATTCCAACCATGCCAAAGATGACGCCAAAGGTGAGAAAGCTTGGCTGGCTTATGCTTCCCGGAATATTGGGCGCGGGCGTTTATCATCTCAATATTTTTGCCGATATGATTATTGCCTCATTTTTGGAAAGCGGGTCAATTTCTTATCTCTATTACGCTGATCGTTTGCAACAACTTCCTTTAGGTGTTGTCGGGATTGCGGTTGGAACAGCCCTTTTACCGCTTTTGTCTCGTGCGTTGGTCGCTGAAAAATTTGAGGATGCGAATAATTATTTTAACCGCGCGATTGAGGCTTGCCTGCTTTTCGCCCTGCCGGCGGCGATTGCATTGATGGTGATTGCGAAACCCATTGTCCTTGGCCTATTCCACTATGGTGAATTTACATTATACAATGCGCGGATGACGGCATTGGTGCTCAGTTGTTATGCCATTGCCCTACCGCTTTATATTATATCAAAGGTGTTTCAGTCCGCCTGTTTTGCCCATCAAGACACAAAAACTCCAGTTATCATTGCCGCCATTGCGGCGGTTATCAATATTATCTTTGGTGTAACCTTATCGATCTATATTGGTGTTGCAGGAATCGCTCTTGCAACGTCCATTTCAGGTGTCGTGCAGATTATCTTGCTCTACCGTGTGATGAAACGGATGGATCATTTATCATTTGACGAACGGCTTAAGACAAACACAGTCAAAATTATTGCATCCTGTCTGGTGATGGGCGGGGTTATCTTTGCGCTTTATTCAATGCTCAAAGGCAGTTTCTTTGAGGCTTCAACAGAACGCGTTCTTGCCCTCATTGGTTTGGTGGGTGTTGGCGGTATTGTTTACCTTGCTATGGTTGCTGTGTTGCGAGTAATTTCAAAAGACGATTTGAAAATGTTTTTTCAAAGAGGTAAAACACAAACATGATACAAAAACGAATTTTATCAGGCATGCAACCGACAAACGCGCTTCACCTAGGCAACTATCTTGGGGCGCTTAAGAACTGGGTCGACCTTCAAAACCAAGGCGATTATGAATGCTTTTACTGTGTGGTTGACCTTCATGCCATTACCATGCCTTATGACCGCGATAATTTAAAAAAGGCCACGCGAGAGGTCGCCGCCGCCTATATCGCCGCGGGCGTTGACCCGCAAAAATCGGTTTTATTCCCGCAAAGTGCCGTTCCCGCCCATTCGCAATTGATGTGGTTGTTGGCCACGATGGCACAAGTCGGCAAGTTAAACCGCATGACACAATTTAAGGATAAGGCCGGTAAAAATGCCGAAAACGCCGGGCTTGGCCTTTATGCCTATCCTGTTTTGATGGCGGCGGATATATTGATTTACAATGCGACTCACGTCCCCGTTGGCGAAGACCAAAAACAACATTTGGAATTGGCGCGCGATTTGGCCGCAACTTTTAACACACGGTATGATGTCGAGCATTTCATCCAGCCCGAACCCTATATTATGGGCGACACAACCCGCGTGATGAGCCTTCGCGACGGAACATCAAAAATGTCAAAATCCGCTGAATCGGACATGACACGCATTAACCTGACCGATGACGCCGATTTAATTGCCAAAAAAATTAAAAAGGCCAAGACAGACCCCCAACCCGTCCCCACATGCACAGAGCAATTTGAAGGGCGGCCAGAGGCAAAAAACCTGATGACCATTTATGCGGCCCTTGCCGATGAAACAATGGATGACGTGTTTAATAAATTTGGGGGACAGAGCTTTGCTGACTTTAAAAAGTCTATGATTGATGTGTCCGTCGCCCATTTAGAGCCGATTACAACCCGTATGAATGATTTGATGAACGATGTGACTGAGATTGATAAAATTCTGGCGGAGGGTGGCGAAAAATGTAACGCAATCACAGAACCATTTATTGACCAGACAATGGATATTATGGGTTTTTGGAAATCATGACCTTTCCATGTCTTCCAGCGAAAGCGGGGATCAAGAATGATAGTTAAAATACTGGATCCCCGATCAAGTCAGGGATGACAATAAGAAAGAGGCATGGTAAAAATAATATTATGAAATTTTTATTCGCTTTATTCTTTATTTTATTCTCTTTTCCTGCCAAGGCCGAGGTGTATGTCTGGGAAGATCCAAAATTTGATATTACGCTGACTTTCCCCCATGATTGGATTCGCCAGGCACAAGAAGGCCCTGATTTACGTCTCCACATTCTTGCACCACAAGGCGCAGATCACGCCGCATGCCGTGTATTTGCCAATCAGGATAATCGCTTTTTATATGTCCCGCCGCAAGGCGCGGTCGACGTTGCCACCTTTATTCAAGATCAGCAGGCACTACAGGGGATTTTAGCCAACCGCCTGCATTATAACCACGTTCAATTGATTGGTTATCAAAGT
>CAJXOI010000231.1 GCA_913057885.1 uncultured Micavibrio sp. | reverse complement strand
ACGCGATACTGCGCCGCCTGACAAAACACCATGACAGGCATAAGCGTGGACGGATTCTGCACCATTGTCCATAAGGGCCTGCGCGGCATTGCATAATGTACCGCCACTATCGACCATATCATCAACCATGATGCACGTTTTACCCTTCACATCGCCGATTACGTTCATAACTTCTGAAACACCGGCCTTTTCCCGACGTTTATCGATAATCGCCAAATCGGATGAAACCTTTTTGGCAAAATGACGGGCGCGAACAACCCCACCAACATCGGGTGATGTAATAACCACTTCTTTATTTTTGGCCAATGCCTCCAGTTTCGGTAATAAAACAGGCGAACAAATTAAATTATCAACGGGAATATTGAAAAAACCTTGAATCTGCCCCGCATGCAATTCCATTGTCAAAACACGGTCTGCGCCTGCCGCCTCAATCAAATTCGCCATTAACCGCGCGGATATAGGCGTGCGCGGCCCTGTTTTGCGATCTTGTCTGGCATAACCGAAATAAGGCATAACAGCGGTAATGCGGGCCGCCGAGGCGCGCTTTAATGCATCAATTGTCACCAGCAATTCCATAACATGGTCATTGGCGGGGTAAGATGTAGACTGGATAACAAAGACATCCTCACCGCGAATATTTTCGTGAATTTCCGCAAAGACTTCCATATCGGAAAAACGACGGATAGAAGCTTTGGTCAATGGTGTTTTGAGATATTTTGAAATATCCTTGGCAAGCGGTAGATTTGAATTACAGGCGATTATTTTCATGAGCGTTGCTTGGTTTTTTTATTTTATATGGCATAAATGCCAGACAGGACTTCAAAAATCAACTAATAAAACAATCATGAAATTAAATGATATTTCAAAACAGCTAAGTTCATCGCTAGAGGCCAGAATGTTGCTAAAGCATGTCGCGGGTTTAAGTGATGCGGATTTGATTGGTAGTAACGAAATTGATTTATCACCGCAACAACAATCCAGACTGGACGGTTTTATTGAAGAAAGATTGCAAGGACGGCCAATTTCTAAAATTATTGGCATGAAAGAATTTTATGGTCGCGATTTTATTGTGTCTGATGATGTTTTGGACCCTAGGCCGGACAGTGAGATTTTGATTGAGGCTGTTTTGAAACATGTGTCATCCTCAAACAAGTTGGGGAGTGATATTGCCATCCTAGACCTTGGCACAGGATCGGGATGCCTTATTCTCACGTTGCTTGTCGAATTGCCTAATGCGGATGGTGTTGGTACCGATATTTCCGATAAAGCTATGGCCATAGCCAATAAAAACGCAGAAAAACACGGATTAACAGGGCGTGCGCAGTTTATAAAATCAGATTGGTTCGAGAATGTCACAGGACAATTTGATGTGATTCTCTCAAATCCGCCTTACATTGAAACGGATGTCATTCCCTTGTTGGATAAAAGCGTGCGCGCATTTGATCCGATTTTGGCCCTGGATGGCGGTGCGGATGGATTATTACCTTATAAAATGATTCTTCCACAGGTGAAATGGTCTTTAAAACCAGGCGGAATGATTGCTATGGAGCACGGGCATGATCAATGTGGACGAATCAAACGACTCATTGAAAAAGAAGGGTTTGATCAGATTCGCGCTCATCAAGACCTAGGGGGGAAAGACAGAGTTTTGACGGCTATCCACACATAAAATTTAAAATTTTGCAAAAAAGGGGCTTGTGAAGGCTACACGAATATCAGAATTTTAAATCATCAACTGAATAAGACATGTATGTCTCTGGATCATGTGTGGAAATGTGAATCACAGGAGAGATACAGAATAAGTGCCCGTTGATTATATAGGCACATAGGATATGCAAAGGATTATTTGCATATCGATACGAATACTGTACGCTTAATGTATGTGTGGATAAGTTCGTGGATAAATGTGTGGACATTTAATGCAAATGCTTAATGGAAGGGAAAGCCAAATGAGACACAACGCCAAAAGATCCTCTAATAAATCCAGAGGAGGGCAGAAAAAACCAAATAAAATGCGCGTTTTTGAGAGTAATGGGCCAGATGCTAAGATCCGTGGAACGGCTTATCAAATTACCGAGAAATACGAAACATTGGCAAAGGATGCGGAAACATCTGGCAATCACGTTTTGGCGGAAAACTATCGTCAACATGCCGAGCATTATCAGCGCATTATCAATAGTTTCGAAGAGGAGGCCGCAAAAGAGCGCCAAACATTCGAAATCAAGGATCGTGATGTTGAGGAAGACGGTGCCGATCTTGCAGATATATTGCCGGAGGCAAGAAGTGCAGGCGTAGGTGATGACGCGCTTGCCTGCGCTTAGGTTTATTTGCGGAAAAGATACCTATAGAATTTTAATAAATTCAGGCGGATAATATATTTTGTCAGGTGAATTGATCCCTGATCGCCGTAACCGCTTAAGGTTGCAAATGG
>CAJXOI010000230.1 GCA_913057885.1 uncultured Micavibrio sp. | reverse complement strand
TATGCACAGGGTAAAGTCATTGCTCCGCCAAAGTTTGACGAAAATAAATGGTTTGAAAATACGGAAGAAATGACCGTACGCGCCGCGTTGAATAAGGCCATGTCCGAAGAAATGCGTAATGACGAGAGCATCTATATGCTTGGTGAGGAAATTGCCGAATATAACGGTGCTTATAAGGTCACTCAGGGGATGTTAGATGAATTCGGCCCAAAACGTGTGATTGATACACCAATTACGGAACATGGTTTTGCCGGATTGGCCGTGGGGTCTGCGTTCAAGGGGTGTAAGCCGATTGTTGAATTTATGACTATGAATTTCGCGATGCAGGCGATTGATCATATTATCAATTCCGCTGCAAAAACGCTTTATATGGCGGGTGGAAAATTGGGATGTCCGATTGTGTTCCGTGGCCCAAATGGTGCGGCGGCACGCGTGGCGGCTCAACACTCGCAATGTTATGCATCTTGGTATGGGCATATTCCGGGGCTTAAGGTTGTGTCCCCGTGGTCGGCGGCGGATGCTTATGGCCTGATAAAGGCGGCAATCCGCGATCCAAATCCAGTGATGGTTTTGGAAAATGAAATTATGTATGGACAATCTTTTGACGTGCCGACCGATCCTGAATACGTTGTGCCGATTGGCCGCGCCAAGATTGAGCGTGAAGGAACGGATGTGACGATCGTGGCCTTTTCCATTATGGTGGGTAAGGCGATGCAGGCCGCCGAGACATTGGCAGAAGAGGGTATCAACGCCGAAGTCGTGAACCTGCGCACCATTCGCCCGTTGGATCGATGGACAATTCTGGAGTCTTTGAAAAAGACAAATCGTATTGTGTGTTGTGAAGAAGGATTTCCGCAACACGGTATTGGTGCGGAGATTGCTGCGCTGGTCGGTGAACATGCGTTTGATTATCTTGATGCCCCACTAGAACGTGTGACGGCCAAGGATGTGCCTTTGCCATACGCCGCGAACTTGGAACAACTGGCCTTGCCACAGGTGGGGGATATTGTTGATGCCGCAAAACGCGCCTGCTATAAAGCATAATGCACTATAAATTTGCCACTTTACTAATTCTTTTAAACTTATCTTTTCCAGCGGTTGCTCAAGATATAAAGGCAGACCCATGCGCCGATCCGATGACGCAAACGGACATGAATATGTGTGCTTTTGAATCTTTTGAGAGGGCTGACACACAGATGGTTGAAGTCTTTGAGCGTGCACGTGAACATTTTTCGGATAAAGAGATGAAAGAGAGATTTGTGCAATCGCACGAAGTCTGGCGTCAATATCGCGATAATCACTGCGAATTTTCCGCCGATCAATATAAAGGTGGTACAATTCGGCCGCTTATCCTTGCCGCTTGTATGGAAACGCTAACACAAGAACGGACATGGCACATTGTGAATTTGTTTCCCGAGTGGGATTAAAATTTCCCGTTGAAAAAAGCTATTAAACGATTTAAACCCTAACGTCATGGCGAAAATTGCAAATGATAACCCGGTTGATCAGGACGGTGAGGTTAAGGATAATATCATCCTGCCATTTCAATTGCAGGAATCGGGTTTAAGGGGGCGAAGCATTCGTTTGGGATCGGCCCTGAATAATATTTTATCAAATCATAACTATCCTGATGCCATTGCCCATTTGGTTGCCGATACGGTGACGATGGCGGTGGCGTTGTCGTCGATGTTGAAATATGACGGTATTTTTACATTGCAGGCCAGCGGTAAAGGTGTTGTCAAAACCTTGGTAGCGGACGTGCAAAATAACGGTGCGTTACGCGGTTGTGCGTCATTTGATAATGATGCTTTTTTGGATCTAAAAAAATCAGGCGGGCTTTATGATGGATACTCCCTGACGGATTTAACGGGGGAGGGGTACGTGGCCTTTACCGTCGATCAAGGCGCACATACCGATAGATATCAAGGCATTGTGGCGTTGGAGGGGGATAGTTTACAAGACTCGATCGCCCATTATTTTGAACAATCTGAACAATTGCGGACATCGCTTTACATTGCATCGCGTAATGATGAAGGTCAATGGCGCGCAGGGGCATTGATGTTGCAATATCTTCCAGATGATCATGCAGGAGAAGGAGACGTCGTTGCCTTCTCCGAAAAGTCAGAGGCGGAGCGCAAGGAAGATTGGCATCGTTCCAAAACGCTTCTCCAAACCTGCACAGATGATGAAATTCTGGATGCCGATATGCATATTAATGAATTATTACGGCGTTTGTTTCACGAAGAAGGCGTCATTGTCTATGATGAAAAAACGGTACGTCATGAATGCCGGTGTTCACAAGAAAAAGTCGAGAGTGTTGTGGATGGTCTATCCGTAGATGATAAAAAACATGCAGCCAAAGACGGAAAAATTGAAATGACTTGTGAATTTTGTTCGAAAACATTTATTATAGAGATATGATTTTTCGCTT
>CAJXOI010000229.1 GCA_913057885.1 uncultured Micavibrio sp. | reverse complement strand
CGTGGGGTGGATAGAATTTGTCATGATGTTTTTTATGTCGTATTCGTATGTCAAAAAAAAGACACGAGGCGTTTCAGGATGTTACAGATAATAATCGTTACAGGTCAGGCTTTGTCCCATCCGAATTCATTATCATGGCGGTAAAAATGGCCTCGGCATGAATGTTGCCGTCAACTTTTCCAGTGCCTTTAAATTTCCAAATAGCCCCGCGCCCTTTTATAACATCAACATGGATCGTTAGCGTATCGCCGGGGACGACAGGTTTTCTGAATTTGGCTTCCTCGATCGACATAAAGAAAACGATCTTTCCTTCGGCCCTTTCCCCCAGTGTTTTAACAACCAAACATCCGGATGTTTGTGCCATCGCTTCAACGATCAGAACACCCGGCATGATAGGGTACTCAGGGAAATGCCCCTGGAAATGTGGCTCGTTAAAGCTGACATTTTTAATGCCCGTGCAAGATACACCTTTTTGCAAATCGACTATTTTATCGACCAATAAAAAAGGATAACGATGAGGGATAAGCCCCTGAATCTGTTGTACATCTATGATGTCATTTGCGTCTGTCATAATGATTTGAATATGCTTTTATTGAACTATTTTGACAAGAGTTTTTTTATTTGCGCCATTTCACGCCAAAATTCGCGGATAGGACGGGCGGGAAACCCCATCATTTTCGACCCTGCGGGGACATCTTTCGTGACACCGGATTGCGCACCAATTTGAGATCCTTTCCCGATATAGAGGTGTCCGGCGACGCCTGATTGACCACCAAAGACGCAATAATCATCAATGACAGTTGATCCTGAAATCCCAACCTGCGCAGTCAGGACGCATCCTTTTCCAATTTTAACGTTGTGAGCAATTTGCACCAGGTTATCAATATAGGTTCCTGCACCAATCACGGTGTCCGGCCCTGCACCACGGTCAATGCATGTATTGGCACCGATGTTCACCCCGTCTTCAATTATAACGCGGCCCAATTGTGGAACCTGAACAAAGCCCGTGCGATCAATGGCAAAGCCAAATCCATCTTGACCGATACGACATCCATTGTGAATACGCACATCACGACCAATAATGGCATGAGAGATTGTGGTGTTCGCCCCGATGTGGCACCCATCACCGACTTCAACTTTCTCACCAATAACGGCATTAGCCTCTATCATGACGCCGTTACCAATTTTGGCCGTACCGGCAACTACAGCAGTATCGTGTATAATAGTTTCCGCCTGCTTTGGGTAAGGGTAAAAATGCTGTGCAGCCAAGGCATATGACTTATAAGGCGTCTCCGACACCAGGCATATAACATTGTCCGGTGCATCTTTTGCCATTAACTTGGATAATATGCAGGCTTTGGCCTTTGTTGTTTGCAGCAATGATTTGTATTTTATGTTATCCAAGAATGAAAGGTCTGATTCAGTCGCATCATCCAACGCAGCAACATCCCTTACCTCAATATCTGATACATCGTCTGAAATTTCACAGCCTGCAATATTGGCCAATTCGCCAAGGGTAAATGGGCCATGATTATGATGGAAACGGGAGTCAGGCATTTTATTTAATCTCTGACACGTATAGATGATACCTCATCATTAAGGCGTTCCATTACCGCGGCAGTGATATCAATGTCCTTTGAAACTGTGACAACATCCGCCCGCGTTAAAACCATGTCATATTTATTTTTTACTGTCATTTGCGAGACAATTTCAACAATTTCGTCGCGTAATTCATTCAAGGCTGTTGCGACAGCACGATCAAGATTCTGATTCATTTCACGAATTTCGCGTTGCGATTTTGCCAATTCTTCCTGAAAATCCTTACGGCGTTCCATGAATTTTTCCTGGTCTTTTTCTTCACCGGCTTCTATGACTTTCTGTTCAGCCTTTTTAAGCTCATCCTCAAGTTTACCAATACGTTTTTGATATTTTTCTTTTAGGTCTTCGCCTTGTTTTTGTATGGATTTTGCCGCATCAGAATTGTTCATGAGCTGTTGAACGTCAACAACTGCGATATGAAGAGGTTTGGCAACGGATTCACCTGTGTCGGCCGCAGTTGCAATGTGTATCGGCATTATTAATAACGCCAATAATAGAATGATATTTTTAATCATTTAAAAACTCCTTATCACTTTTTTTGATATATAATTTAGAATCTTGTTCCAAAGTCAAATCGGAAAATCTCTTCCTTGTCGTATTCTTCTTCCAATATCGGTGAGGCAAGATCAACGCGAATTGGTCCCAATGGCGATACCCATGACACACCTACACCTGCTGATAGACGTAAAGAATTTTCATCCTTAATATCAGGATCACTGTCATCTAATTCCCATAGGCTACCGTAATCGCTGAACAAGTGACCTTTTATACCCATCTCTTCCGGTAACCCGACAGGAAATGAAAGTTCTGTAGACCCACGATAGAAGTAATTTCC
>CAJXOI010000228.1 GCA_913057885.1 uncultured Micavibrio sp. | reverse complement strand
ACCCCTTTGGGGTAATGACGTAGTTCCTGTAATATTCAGGCAGAGACGAAACTGTTGATGGTAATTCCGCCTCGGGATCGTGGGGCATAACAAGACCGTTGCAGACAATTCCTTGACGCGCGCATGTTGCGACCTCTCGCCGTACGGATAGGGCGGCGTTCTCCAATAATCCCAGGGCAGCGACATTATCCGCGCCATCACCACTGATATCCATAACTTTACGATCGGCAAAAAAGCGTTGATGATTAAAATCCTCACGACATGCGGCAATGCCAAAGGCCATGCCTGTTGCTGTTCTTATAGGTCTTGGGATCATTGCATCAGTAATATCCGCAATCAGGTTGATATCAGATTCCGATTGTAAGATGGCGTGCGGAATGCGGCGATGTACGCTGCCTTCAAATTCAGATAAGGAAAATGCAATACCGCCCTGGCTCAGTATCGCGTCTTTGACTTGTTCGCTTCTCAAGCTTTGTGCGATTCCGTGACGCTGAATGTGATATTCGTTTTCTTTGATAGATGTGCTTGTGTCAATTAAACATTTGAGATCGACACCCAAAAAGGAAACCTGCCTTGTAAAAATATCTGACCCTGCATCTTCCGCCAGTGAAAGCGGATCAAAAGCATAATAATTACGCCACATATCTTCAATACGATCTTCAATTGTTTCCCGAGATTGTGCGGGCGTTGTGATAAGAACAGGCGCCACAAAACATGCAGCGGTTTTTGCGATAAAATCTCGTCTCGAGCTTTTCATATCTCTCCCCGTTTGAAACGATCTGTCTTTTGCAGATTCATTTTTGAACAATTGTTATTTTAAAGCGTCTAATGATTGCTTTGTCAACTTTTATTTTCAAATGTTTGTGAATAGGCCATCATTATTGTTATGAGAAAAAAGGTCACGGATGAGCAGCTTGAAGAGTGTATCCATAAATATTGTCGGGACTTGACGTATCTTGCAAAGCAGGGGCGGTTTGATCCTATTACAGGTCGTGACGAGGAAATCCGTAATTCAATTTTGATTCTTTTACAAAAAGGACGAAAAAATGTGATGTATCTTGCTCCTGCGGGGGTTGGTAAAACGGCCTTATGTGTTGGCCTTGCGCAACAGGTGGCGGCGGATAAGGTTCCAGGCTACCTCAAAAATGCCCGTGTAATCGAGGTGGATTTGCCGTCCATGGCGGCGGGGACAAATTCATCAGCAGAGTTTCAAGAGAGATTTATGCCCCTTGTCAAAGGAGTGGCAGAGCGATACCACGATGAGAGTTACCCAAAATTTATCTTATTTATGGACGAGGTTCATACCATTATGCCAACATGCCACGGCTCTGCTTATGCCGGCTTGTCCGAGGTTATGAAGCCTTATTTAACGGTTGGTGATCTTCATGTGATTGCCGCGACGACGCGCGATGAATACCGTATTTATTTTGAAATTGATCCGGCGATGGATCGTCGTTTTCAAAAAATTTATCTCGACGTCCCTACGGTCGAGGAAACACATGTGATTTTAGAGGCTATAAAGCCCGGATACGAAAAACACCACCAAATTAAAATTCCGTCTGATTTGACAAAACTGGTTTGTGAATTGACACAAGAGCACATGAAAAAGCGTTTTCAACCCGATAAATCAATTATTGTGATGGATGGTGCCTGTGCATTGCATGTCCTTGAAAATGGAACGGGTGGTGAGTTATCTGTGGATGCGATATTGAATTTCATGGCGACGGAAATTTCTGTTCATCCCGCGGCGTTGTTGGATAACAGACAACGTCAAGAGTTCGCTCATGCCAAAGCCCTGCGTGAAAGTGAGGGAAAGGCAGTCTTCAACGACGAAGACGAGGGTGATTAAGCACTCTTTCTTTTCCACGCTCTCTCCTCTATAAAGAGGCGAGAGGAAAAGATGGTAGACAAACCTAAAGGTGGTTCAGGAAGAAAAACAGTCAGGGACAAGGCCGTCCGTGTCAAAACGGCACGTGGGCGGAAAAACAGCTCGACCCGATGGCTTCAAAGACAACTTAACGACCCGTATGTGCGCGAGGCACAACGCTTGGGCTATAAATCCCGCGCGGCCTTTAAATTAAAAGAATTAGATGATCAACTAGACTTGATTAAAAAAGGCACAATTGCGGTTGATCTAGGCGCTGCACCTGGTGGGTGGTGTCAGGTTTTAAATGAAAAGGGCGCGAGCCATATTGTCGCGATTGATTTGATTGAAGTCACGGAAATCCCGAATATTCATTTTATTCAAATGGATTTCACCGATAATGATGCGCCCGATAAATTGATTGAAATGTTAGGTGGACAGAAACCCAATCTGGTCTTGTCTGATATGGCACCCAATACGGTAGGCCACCCCAAAACGGATCATTTAAGAACAATGGCGCTGGTGGAAATGGCACAACCCCTCCTACAGATACTGAATCTTCATCAGAAAATGATTCTGGAGACGAAGACG
>CAJXOI010000227.1 GCA_913057885.1 uncultured Micavibrio sp. | reverse complement strand
CCTCTGGCTCCTCTGGTTTTTCTGTTAGCTCGGGCTTCTTCTCGGGCTTTTTTTCAGGTGGCTTTGGTTTCGCCTGTGGTTTTTCAGGGATGGGGGCAGGTTCAGGCTCTGTCTGTGGTTCGGGCTTTTTCTCTTTCACCTCTTCCGCCTTTGGTGCGGGTTTTGGCTTTGGCTGCTCCAATGCCTTTGGTGCGGGTTGTGGTTTTTCCTCAATCGGTGGTGGAACGTCTTCTGTTGGCTCGGGCTTTTTTTCCTCATCACCCGCGGCAGGTTCTTCATTGATAAATGACACTTCGATGGGAGTTTCTGTAACAGTCAATGTGTCATCCTTGAATAAAAATGCACCCGACACGAAAACCACGACGATACCGTGAAAGATCAATGATTTTGTAAGTGCAGAGAGATTTTTCATCACAATATACAATATCTATTATTATGGCCTTTTATTGACCAACGGAAATCAACGCCACGCGATTAAATCCGCCGGCATTGATAGAGCCAAGAACACGCATCACCTCGCCATAATTCAACCCCTTATCCGCGCGAAGAAATATACGGCGATCGCCCTGCCCCTCGGTCATGGCCACCAGAAGGGGGATCAACCGATCTTGTGATATTTCCGAGTCACCAATAAAAATCCCCTCATCCGTTAGGGTCACTTCGACAGGCGTGGCGTCATCCTGGTTTAAGGATTGTGCCTCGGATTCAGGGAGATCAACAGGCACACCAGCGGTCATAAGCGGCGCCGCCACCATAAATACAATCAATAAAATCAACATCACATCGACAAACGGCGTGACGTTAATTTCGGAAAAAGCCGCATGCCTTTGCCGTCTGCCCCCTCCGCGTCGTCCTGATGATGCATTAAGTTTCGCGCCCATATTTTACGCCGCGTCTTTCTTTTCAAACTGGGGTTTAGAGGCAGATTTCGCCAAATGGCGGCTGAGGATCGCCGAAAATTCCGATGAAAATGCATCCAACCGATCGGCATAACGATTTAAATCCGACGAAAATTTGTTATAGGCAATAACGGCAGGAATGGCAGCAACCAAGCCCAAGGCCGTAGCAAACAGAGCCTCTGCAATCCCCGGTGCGACAACAGCCAAAGACGTATTATTTGACCCGGCAATCGCAGTAAAAGAATTCATCACCCCCCACACAGTTCCAAACAACCCGATAAACGGAGCGGACGATCCAACATTCGCCAAAAAGGTCATATTTTTTTCAAGCTTATCGATCGAGCGATTGATTTCAACCTCCATCGCGCGTTCAATGCGTTGTTGTGTTCCGGCCTGAAGGGCGGTGTTCCCCGATCTTTGGTCATTCGCCGCAACCTTCCATTCATCCATTCCGGCCACAAAAACAGACACAATCGGGTCTTGGCGTTTCAATTTCACACGTTCATAAAGCTTATCCAAAGGCTCCCCACTCCAAAACGTGTCTTCAAATTTTTTCGCGCGATGATTGACCAATTTCATTGTCTTCATTTTTTCAAAGATAATCGCCCAACACCAAATGGATGCCATCACCAACATGATCATCACGATTTTCACGACAATGTCGGACATCATAAATAACCCCCAAGGGGATAAATCATGCGCGACCTTTGCGCCTTCGATCACGGCGCCTTCGACGGCACGATCAATGGGATTGGGCATAAAATTTTCACTGCTCATTCTATCTTTTCCTTTAAAATATCGGGGATACGAACGGGGCGACCCGAATCCGTATCAATACAAACAAGTTTAACCATCATTGTGGCGCAAGCAAGGCCATCGCGCATGACAATCTGTTTTAGTGTGAATGACGTCCGCCCTATGGCCTCGACCGTGCTTTCAACAATCAACTCATCTTCCAAATAAGCCGATGCGGAATAATCAATATCAATGTGACGAACAACAACAAGAATATTGTGATCGTCCCGTAAATGCCCATTGGTAATACCGAAATCCCGAATCATTTCTGTCCGCGCCCGCTCGGCAAAATTTAGGTAATTCGCGTGATAAACAATACCACCCGCATCAGTATCTTCATAGTAAACGCGCAGTTTAAAAGAGTGCATCCGCATCACCCTTATTGATTGGCGCATTTAACCCCAGATGTTTATAAGCTTTATCCGTCACGGTTCGTCCACGCGGGGTGCGTTGGATCAACCCTTGTTGCAACAAATACGGTTCGATCACGTCTTCCAAAACGTCGCGTTGTTCGGATAATGCCGCAGCCAATGTATCCAACCCCACAGGCCCACCTTTATAATTATCAATAATACAGCGCAAATAACGGCGATCCATATTATCCAAACCAAAGCCATCAATATCCAATTTATTCAATGCATTATTGGCAACTTCTGATGTAATAGTTTTACTCTCTGAAACCTGTGCAAAATCTCGCACACGACGAATGAGCCGCCCTGCAATACGCGGTGTGCCGCGACAGCGTGATGCAATTTCCACTGCACCA
>CAJXOI010000226.1 GCA_913057885.1 uncultured Micavibrio sp. | reverse complement strand
ACCCATTTTTTAATAGATGTCCCAAGACGGTAATTATAACTATTAGGATTAACAAGCTCGGCCTCAAACGGTGATATCATAATATCACCGTTCGCGAACGCCGTTTGTATTTCACTCCCCGTTAATATCATTTAGAACAATTCTACATAACGGTTGGGATAAACACATTCTCTATAACGTAAAACTAAAGTAGAATATCTTTGATAGGGTCTTAGCAGGTTAGACATTTCCTTAACGCGATAAAGCCTATTATACATCGTTTCATATAGTTCTTCGTTCGATATGCCGTGTATATCGCAAGCGCGTTTAATCGTGGCTTCGCAATAATTTTTTAATTCCTCTTCAGTTTCAGGGATTAAATCATTTCGGTCTTCATAAAGAATTTCCAAATCCTGATACATGGACATGATTTCTTTATAGCCTTCGGTTGTTGGCGTAATGCCAAAAACAGTCTGCGCTTTTTTTACCAACTCATCAGGTAGCTCTTCGCTTAAATAGAATGGCGACGCAAGGAAATACCCGCCATCTTCAAGAAAGCTGATGCATCGTTTTAAAGTGTGTTGAGGATCCTTAAAGAATTTGAGACCAGCCCCAATTGCAACATGGGTGAATTTTTCATCGCTGTCATATGTGTGGCCGTCGGCACAAAAATATTCGACCTTTGCACTGGGAGCGTAATTTTTTACATTATAGTTGGCGGCCCATATTGCATATGGTGATAGGTCAAAAGCTTTGGCTGTACATCCCGTTCTCATTGCTATTTCTCGGGATTGAAATCCTGTTGTGCAGGCAAATTGCATCAATCGAGAGTCAGATGTGATATCGGCAAAATTAATCCATTTTGAAAGAGTCACGTGAGATCCCGGAAGCACATTCCATTGATTGATAAATCCCACGAAATCGGGGTAAGCCAAACCATTAATGAATTCGGCTGTCATATCTGTTTCTTCCGCCGAAACTGGGTTAATTATTTTTTGTATTGCGCTCATATCTTACTCCTTTAAATAGTGTTTCGCATCCATGCAGGTATTTTATGTGTTGATACTGTTAGAACTAGACGGCCATTCTTTGTGTCTTTATGGCCACGGTGAATAAGGCCCCGACCGTGATTGAAATCTTCAATGTTTTTTGTATCGATAAAATTTCCAAGAAAATCCAAGGTGCCTTCATCGCTTTCGTCTGACCGTAACTCTCCTTTTAAAATGGCGACGCATTCTCTTGGGACTAATCTTACACCATTTTCTGATTTTAAGATTGCACTATCTGCGCTGGAAAAAGGCTGGATTTGATTCATGTCAAAATATTCACGACGTACATTTTCATCATCCGTAAATTCCAACGGCTCCCCCATAATGGTATCTTGCAAGGTAAAGACGCTGGCATCCCTATGCCATCCTGCAGAGACACTCGCTTTGCTATCTTTAAAGTAGTCTGGTGTAATGGCTCTTAAGCTTACAAAGGGGGAGTCGTCCTCCGTTAAATCAGTGAATATCTCAAGTAATTTGCGGCATCGGGATGTAATATCATTAGCCATACAATTGAATTCATCCGATACATTGGCTTCTAAGTTACTCCAATTTTCACGCCAACTTTCATTAACATACCAAAACTGAAACGGTTTTAACGGTGATGTTGGAATATATGGAAGAGCTACACCTCTAGCAGGCTCGGGGAATGTAATTGCATTTATCGTTTCATCCGCTAAAGCCTTACGGAAAATTGATATGTTTGTCTCTTCAAAATGCTTTAACATTTTACGTTCCTTATCTTATTACGAAATTCACCCGTTTGGCTTGTCCGGTTTTATTATCTTTAATGATGATAATGCGCTCAATTTCGAAACCGTCTGCAGTTTGAATTTCACCGTTAGATACCTTGTTAAGAAACTCAGCTCTTAGGCCCTCTTCATTATCATTGATGCTTACAGGGATGGTCACACTTTTTTGCGGCTTCCCGTTAATCATCAAAGGGAGGGCTTGATTTTGTTCGGAATCTTTCTTTAAAAGAGCTTTCACTGGTTTCATATCCGGCCATGAATTGTTTGCTAATGGTGACTCTTTACCAAGAAGATTTGTCCAAGCGAATTCGGCATAATGAGGGGCAAATATACCAAGAGGAACAAGGAATTCGCGCATTGTATACGCTAAAACCTGTTGCCTGTTTTCGGTATCTGCTTCTTTCACGGCCTTTTTCAAAGAATTTGAAAAACTATGAAGGAGGGCTACTGCAACGTGAAAATTTTGCTGAACGCAAATACTGTCGTCAATGGCACTTATCGTTTGATCAAATTGTGATAAATGCGCGAATGACCAGTCATCTAAAGCTTCAGGGAGTGCATTATCCGGACCTGTGTACTCCTCGAAAAAATCCTCATAGAGCGCAAGCGTGCGATCAAGGAAAGCTGCCTTGCCGCTTACACCCTTTTCATCCCATTCTATATCATGACGATATGGATCGTTTGA
>CAJXOI010000225.1 GCA_913057885.1 uncultured Micavibrio sp. | reverse complement strand
GCAGCGGTTTTCTTTTTTGCCGCCGGCTTTTTCTTGGCCGGCGCGGCCTTTTTCGTTCCACCCATCAAATCATGCGCGGGCTTTCCGTTGTCCAACAACGTAATCGCCTTGGTAATTTCTTCGTCTTTCGACAGGTCAATTTTCCCCGCATCCTTATCATAAACAAGGGTGATGAAATTCAACAAATTCCTTGCAAACAAGGCCGAAGAATCCGTCGCCACATGCCCCGCAAGATTGGTATAACCAATGATCGTGACGCCGTGTTTCACCACCACCTTGTCAGGTTCTGTCAAAGGGCAATTCCCGCCCATTGGCGCGGCAAGGTCAACAATCACGGAGCCAGGTTTCATGGATTTGACCATATCTTCGGACACCAATTCGGGCGCGGGGCGACCGGGAATCAATGCCGTGGTAATCACAATATCTTGTTTGGCAATGGTTTCGGCAATCAAGGCCGCCTGCTTTTTCTTATAGGCCGCGCTCATTTCCTTGGCATATCCACCTGCGGTTTCCGCCTCTTTCGATTCATCATCTTCAACCATGATGAATTTCCCACCAAGGGATTGCACTTGTTCCTTTGTCGCGGCGCGAACATCTGTGGCCGATACAACCGCGCCCAATCTTTTGGCCGTAGCGATGGCCTGAAGCCCCGCAACACCAACCCCCATAATAAAGGCTTTAGCAGGGGCTATCGTTCCCGCCGCCGTCATCATCATCGGCAGGGCCTTGTTAAACGCGCGGGATGCCTCAATCACCGCCTGATACCCCGCAAGGTTTGATTGAGAAGACAAAATATCCATATTTTGTGCACGGGTAATACGCGGCATCAATTCCATGGCAATGGCCGTCACACCCGCCTTTTTAAACGGGTCGGCATTGTCGGCAAATGAAAACGGCGATAAACCGCCAATGACCATCGCACCTTTTTTCATTTTTTCGACAGTTTTCGCATCGGGTGTACGAATACAAAATACGGCATCTGCTTTACTGACTGCGGCCTCGTTCGTTGCGGCGATGTCTGCCCCGGCGTCTTTGTAATCTTTATCCTGATAAGATGCGGCCTCGCCCGCGCCTTTGGTGACAATGATCTCAATCCCCAGCGCGATAAGTTTTTTAACAGTTTCCGGAATGGCGGCAACGCGTGGTTCCCCCGCGAGTGTTTCTTTTAAAACAGCAATAGTCACAGACATTTAAAATTCCCCATGGATGTTATTTTGGTGATGACAATAGGATGAAAAGCACACTTTGTGAAGGGCGACTTTGACTCTTTTTCACAGGGGATTAAGGCCAATCGTCATAGACCTCACAAATATAGGCATATACTTCGCCAACAGGTGTGTTGGCGTTGCGCATAAATAATAATCCACCCTGATCGGCATGGATGATGGTGCCATCCGCCATTTCAAAAACGGCATCGCCATGCTCAATTCTATCTTTTTCCATCAAAGGGAAAATCAGCTTTTCCCCCTCGCGCTTATCGAGTGCCCCTCGAATGACCAGATACTCATGGTTCATTGGTTCGGGTTTGGGAGCATCAACCATATCGCGCAGTGATAAAATATTCATAACGGCCTGAAACGCGACCTCCACGGATTGAGGGTCATCGTGTTGCCCCGCCTCGACCAAGATTGCGGGCTTGTGATTATGGCGGGCGTAATGCAACAACAGTTGCGTATGCGGTGCGGAAATAAGAGGGGAGTCGGATTCAATACGTTTGATCGCGCATGCCTGCGCCAAAGCTCTTGATTGATCATTTTGATCATCAACACATATCACAACGGGGGGCATGTCTTCGGTAAAGCTGTGCAAATCAACCACCATGTCACAGGCATCGATATGCGCCATAATTTCGGTTGCCAATGGTGCCTCGGCAGCCTCAATATGATCCCTCACCAAATTATGAGAAAAAATACGATTAAGATTCACATCAATAAATCGCTTATTGGCCAATGTCGCAGGCGGATTACAGCACGGAATAATTGTCACTTGTCCGCTTTGTAGTTCAAGGTCATGCGTACTTAGTTTTTCAATCAGCCGTTTCAACGCCATTTCGCCACATGGTTCATTCCCATGAATCCGCCCCGTCAATAAAATATGCGGGCCGTCTTTTTCCCCTGTGAATGTAAAGGTCTCTAGCTGCGTCATAATAATCCTATCTCTCTTAAATCTTTTTCCATTTGCGGGTCAATATCATCCAAGTCATCTGCCGCCATTGGATCAAACGTGCTCAAATCCTGTGGTGCCTTTTCGGGCGGCAAATACCGCCACCCCTGAATATGGCGATGCGCAATAGGCGATGTCATAATGATTTCCGGATCAAGATAAATCATACAAAACGGTTTGCCGTTATCGTCATGCAGGGTTTGAATATCCGTGACCTGTTGCCGGGCACAAATTTGTCGATTGATGATCCAATATACCGACCCGCCATTCAACAAATCATTCGCCCTTTTGGGGGTGTAGCGCGTGGTCAAAAAAGCCTCGGGC
>CAJXOI010000224.1 GCA_913057885.1 uncultured Micavibrio sp. | reverse complement strand
GTCGCAGGCGCCTGAAGAAGACCAACAAGTTTGCCTCGAACTTCGTCCAAAGATGGTAACTTCGCAAGCGCTTCGACACCGGCTTTGTCCAGTACCTTTGCACCCAAACCGCCACCAAGAATAACAAGATTATCGTTATCTTTGGAAAAGTTATAAGCAACCTTGGCCGCCGCAACAGGGTCTTGTGAATACACAATGCCTGTCGGACCAGTGAAAAGGTCTGTTAACCCCTCATAATCCGTATCCTTTGCAGCCAGTTTCGCCAGAGTATTCTTTGTGACAGTAAAAGATCCGCCCTCCTCACGTAGTTTGGCACGGAATGCATTCATGTCCGGCATTGTTAGACCTTTATAATGGCAAACAACAACCGATCCTGATTCTGCAAACAGGCCGTTATACGCGCTGATGGCTTCTTGTTTTTCAGTCCGATTCATAAGATGAACCATCCTTTCCTTGTCACAAGAGTTTTCATTCGCCTGATTATTTATTCGGAAATAAAAAACCAGACACCCAATACCTGCCTGGCTTCAAAAAGAAAAGAATGACAATAAAGCCATTAAGAATTCTAAATCAACCACCACATCTATATAGGATTATTAAACTGGGCCAAATCGCCCAATCCCTATAGTCTTTGACAGGTAGGAGTGTTATAGCGACACCCCTATCACAATGTCAAGAAAAAGTTATAGCGCTAATGACGACCCATCGCCGATTTGACGACCACGGCTTAAGGCCGGATTTTTATATCCAATATCAAATGCATCAACCAGTTCTCTGGCTAATCCTTGTGGCTCTCTATATGTGTCGCGTTTTTCTCCAGCGGCGTTTAAATCCCAATTTAATGGTTTTGCTGTAAAAATTGCTTTATCTTGTTTTGAAAAAGCATAACGTGTGTGTTTTCCTTTAAGCTGAAGCGCACCAACAGCAATAATATCCATGTCAACATTGGAAGAGTTACGCATAGCACCAATAATATTAACCATTCCCTCATTGAAAGGGTTTTTATCGATATTATCGTAAAGCGCCTTCAGTTCTTCTTCGCTAATTGAAAGGGCCGCACTCCGTGCCCTAACCATATTTCCACCAGTCGTAATATTGCCACCGCGAATGCCCAGCCCGCATGAAACAATCACTTCGCAAGCACGCAGTGCTTTTTGTTCTAGTGTCTCTTCTGCCTTTTCCTGAAATGCGAATACGCCAGTTTGTGTCATAGATGTGCTCCTTTAAATTCGTTTAGATAGATATAATTTAAATGAATGCACTATATCAATAAAAATTATCCTACTCACAAAAAACCCCGCATTTAGCGGGGTCCCTTAAAATTTATTAGGCGGCGGCTTGTTGAAGATCGTTTTGCAAATTATCAACATCAACCTTGATACCAGGGCCCATCGTTGTCGTTAGGGCAACTTTCTGGATATAAGTACCCTTTGCACCGGATGGTTTGGCCTTATTCACCGCGGTGATAAAGGCAAGAATGTTTTCTTTCAACTTAGCTTCGTCAAAAGACACCTTACCAACACCGGCATGGACAATCCCCGCCTTCTCAGCGCGGAATTCAATCGCACCGGCTTTGGCTTCGGTCACAGCTTTTTTCACATCGGGGGTCACTGTACCCAATTTTGGGTTTGGCATCATGCCTTTTGTTCCCAAGATCTTGCCCAAACGACCAACCAATGCCATCATATCAGGTGTGGCAATACAACGGTCAAAATCGATTGTCCCACCTTGAATGGTTTCAACCAAATCTTCGGCACCGACAATGTCTGCACCTGCGGCTTTAGCTTCTTCGGCCTTGTCATCGCGCGCAAAAACGGCCACGCGGACTGATTTCCCCGTCCCGTGAGGTAATGATGTCATAGCGCGGACAGTTTGGTCAGCGTGTTTTGGGTCAACACCTAAATTCATCGAGATTTCAAGTGTCTCATCGAATTTTGATGTCGCTAATTCTTTGGCCAATTTGATCGCTTCATCCAAAGAATAAAATGTCTCGGGATTAACTTTTTCAGCCCATAGCTTTTGTTTTTTTGATAATGCCATTGTCTTAACCCTCCACAACTTCGACACCCATGGAACGGGCGGAGCCTTCAATAATTTTCATTGCTGCATCAATATCATTCGCAGACAGGTCAACCATCTTTGCCTCGGCAATCTCTTTGATCTGAGACTTTTTGATTTGGCCCGCTGTTTCCTGAGACGGATTGCTAGATCCTTTTTGCAACTTCGCATGCTTTTTGATGTAATAAGACGCAGGCGGCGTTTTGATTACAAAATCAAATGAACGATCTTCATAAACCTGAATAATCACTGGGCATGGAGTGTTTTTCTCCATATCCTTTGTACGGTCATTAAACGCGTTACAAAAATCCATAATGGCCACACCGGCCTGACCCAACGCAGGGCCAACGGGTGGTGAGGGGTTTGCTGCGCCGGCAGGGACCTGCAGCGATACCACTTTGGCGACTTTTTTCTTTTTTGCTGCCATACTTCACACCTTGTTTAGTGGTTAATATTTAA
>CAJXOI010000223.1 GCA_913057885.1 uncultured Micavibrio sp. | reverse complement strand
GTCCTTGCGATAGGCCGATAGCGTTTCGCGAGCAATAACACGCCCACCGATCGCGGCCTGAATGGCGATTTTAAATTGCTGACGGGGGATCAGGTCTTTCAACCGTTCGCATAATTGACGTCCCCGGCGTTCCGCTTGTGATCGATGAACAATCATGGCCAGCGCATCAACGGGTTCATCATTCACGCGAATATCCATTTTGACCAGATCATCCTCTTGATAGCCATCAAGCTCATAATCAAAAGAGGCATAACCACGTGAGATTGATTTCAACCGATCATAAAAATCAAACACCACTTCGTTGAGCGGCAGGTTATAAACCATCATCGCTCGCGATCCGGCATAGGTGAGCGTCACCTGACGCCCGCGGCGTTCTTCGCATAATTGGAGCAACCCGCCCAAATATTCATCGGGGACAAGGATTGTCGCTTTGATAATCGGTTCTTCGACCTTATCAATTTTGACGGGGTCGGGCATATCGGCGGGGTTATAAAGGTCCTCAACCGTGCCGTCCGTCAGGTGCAATTTATAAACCACAGATGGTGCGGTTGGAATGAGGTCAAGGTCAAATTCCCGCGCCAGGCGTTCCTGAATAATCTCCATATGCAACAACCCCAAAAATCCGCATCGAAACCCAAGGCCAAGTGCTTGAGAATTTTCAGGCTCATAATGCAAGGACGCGTCATTCAATGCTAATTTGCCAAGGGAATCACGCAGATGTTCAAAATCGCTGGCATCCACCGGAAAGAGCGAGCAAAACACCATCGGAATGGAGGGTTTAAAACCGGGGAGTGCTTCGGTGCAAGGGGTTTTGTCATCGGTGATCGTATCCCCGACCTTTGTTTCGGAAATATCCTTGATCGAGGCGGTGATAAAGCCCATTTCCCCAGGGCCAAGCTCGTCTAACTGAACAATTTTGGGGGTGAACATACCGACACGGTCGATTTGTTGGGTGGACTTGGCTTTCATAAAGCGGACTTTTTGACCTTTTTTTAATCTGCCCTCTATGACACGGACAAGGATCACCACACCCAAATAAGCATCATACCAAGAATCAACCAATAACGCCTTTGTTGGTTGATCCTCTCTGGCCTTTGGCGCGGGTAAACGTTGAACAATCGCTTCCAATAAATCATCAATTCCGATCCCTGTTTTTCCCGAGACTTCAATGGCCTCGGATGCGTCAATGCCGATTACTTCTTCAATTTGTTCTTTAACACGGTCAACGTCCGCGGCGGGAAGGTCAATTTTATTGATCACTGGGATAATCTCGTGATTATTGTCGATCGCCTGATAGACATTGGCCAGTGTTTGCGCCTCAACCCCTTGGGTGGCATCAACGATCAAAAGGGAGCCCTCACACGCTGCTAATGATCGTGAAACCTCATACGCAAAATCCACATGGCCGGGTGTGTCCATCAAATTAAATTGATATTCAATGCCGTCTTTGGCGGTATAGGCCAAGCGCACGGTTTGCGCCTTGATCGTGATGCCGCGCTCCCGCTCAATGTCCATATTGTCCAAAACCTGTTCCGACATTTCACGGTCTTCCAACCCGCCACAAGTTTGGATCAGGCGATCGGCAAGGGTCGATTTCCCATGGTCGATATGGGCGATAATTGCAAAATTTCTGATATGCTCAAGCGTATGACTCATGCGCGTTTAGATAGCATGAGAGTTATGAATTGTCACGTGTTATTGGTTTAGACCGAGTTTGAGTAAATTTCTACTTTTTGCATCAGGTAGTGCCCCAAGTCCAACTGTGCCCAACTGTGCGAAACTTTTTGCACCATCTGGAGTAACAAATTGCCCTGTAGGAAGGTTACTATGTTGAATGCCATGCCTCAAAACTTCGCCAAGAACATATTGTGCTGAAGGTCCTTTACTCATTTCAATGCACCACCAATGGATAGATTGTTTCTTCTTTTACAATGGCGCCATCTTTTAACGCAACGACGATGTCAGTAATATTTTTGAGATACGTCCCAATATGGTCTTCGATTGGAATGCCGAAGTTTTCAATATGTCCCGCATCCAAAATAAAGTCTAATTGTCCTGTTTGAGTGTCATATTCCAACCATTGTAGCGGCGATTCAAAAGGATTTTCATGGAAAAGGTAAGCATTTTCAGGGCCATGAATGACCAAAAATGCTTCAATGTCAGGGTGTTGAGCACCCGTAGTGTTATTATTATTTGTATTCATTTATCTTGATACCCCTAATAAACATAATTATGCCTAAAAAACATTAAGACATCGTAAAAAAGCCCCTAAAAAGGGGCTTTTAATTTATAGGTTTTTAATGATTTATTTTTCGACATCTTTCCAGATTTTCTTTTTCACCAGATACATCAAAATTGAAAAGAATGTCAGGAAGATAAGAACGGCCCAACCCATACGTTTGCGGTCGTTCATTGTTGGTTCAGCGGCCCAAGCAAGAAATGTGGCAACATCGTGGGCTTGTTGATCTATGCTTGCTTCTGTGCCATCGGCATACATTATTCCGCCGTCCATCAAAACGGGCGCCATGGCAATTTG
>CAJXOI010000222.1 GCA_913057885.1 uncultured Micavibrio sp. | reverse complement strand
ACATTTTTGGATTAAATAAGGTTTTGAAATGACATTACTTGCCGCATTTTTTACGTACTTGATTGTTTGGTGGACGGTTTTATTTGCTGTTTTGCCTTGGGGGAATCGTCAACCTGATGTTCGTGTCGACGGTACAATGCCCGGCGCCCCCGCCAACCCGAACATAAAAAAGAAATTTATCGCCACTACAATTGTGTCTTTTATCATTTTGGGCATTATTCATGCATTGATAGAGATAAATTTAATTGATTTTAGGGAGATTGCCCGTGAAATGGACGAAGCTATTTATGGTTCTCGCTCTTCTGGGGCTGAGTGACGCTCGAGCGGATGATCTGTGCGAGGATGATTTTAAACCATCATCCGCCATTCATATTCCGCGGGATGATGTTGTGCATAACCCGTCGCCTTTTTCAAATACCGTCGACCCGATAAAAATTCCTTTAACTCTGAATATGGCCGATCGATATGATCTTGATATTCCCGATGGAACCTTATTAGAAGGTAATTTGGGTATGATCGAGATTTACAAAGACGGTCGCATTGTCTATAACAATGAAGATATTTCCGAAGATATAAAGGACACATGTAGAAATGACGGCAGTTCAGAAACAACAACAGAAACCGAAAACAGCGATAACCCCGACACGAGAAGAGAACTTCCCTGAATGGTATCAGGCGGTTGTGAAGGCCGCGGATTTAGCCGAAAACTCCCTCACGCGTGGATGTATGAACATAAAACCCTATGGCTTTGCCTTGTGGGAAAATACGCAACGCGCCCTTGATGACAAAATAAAAGAGGTTGGCGTTCAAAATGCCTATTTCCCCGTTCTTATCCCGCTCTCATTGATTGCAAAAGAAGCGGATCACATAGACGGGTTTGCCACGGAATGTGCGGTTGTCACGCATCACCGTTTGTCGAAAAATGCAGAGGGAAAGCTTGCCCCTGACCCCGACTCAGAATTAACAGAGCCTTATGTTGTCCGTCCGACATCGGAAACGATTATCGGGGAATCGGTCAAAAACTGGATTCAATCCTATCGTGATTTACCGCTAAAATTAAATCAATGGGGTAATGTATTTCGGTGGGAAATGCGAACACGTGTGTTTCTGCGGACGGCTGAATTTCTATGGCAAGAGGGGCATAATGTTTTCGAAACTGCTGACGAAGCCAGAGAAGACATGAAAAAAATGTTGGATATTTATGCCGATATTTTGGAAAACTGGATGGCGATCCCTGTCATTAAGGGATACAAGACCGAGGATGAAAAATTCCCCGGCGCGGTTGAAACCATGACGGTCGAGGCCATGATGCAGGATGGAAAAGCCCTTCAGTCAGGAACATCACACTTTTTGGGGCAGACCTTCTCAAAATCGGCGGATATTAAATTTCAATCCCGTGACGGCAATATTGAACATGCATGGACAACATCATGGGGGCTATCAACACGGTCAATTGGTGGTTTGATCATGACCCATGGTGATGATGACGGGTTAAAAGTTCCGCCAAAAATCGCCCAAATACAGGTGATTATAATCCCGTTTTTAAAGGGTGATAATGACGATTCTATTGTTGATTATTGTAAAACATTAAAGCAAAACCTTAAATCGCAAGGTGTGCGCGCCGATGTGGATATGCGTGAATTGCGTGCAGGGGACAAAACATGGGATTGGGTTAAAAAAGGTGTGCCCATCCGTGTTGAAGTTGGCGGTCGTGAGATGGATGCGGGACAGGTGACTGTTACACGCCGAGATTTAGGCAAAGAGTCGAAAACAACAATGAGCGTTGATGAATTTGTTGCGCAGGCCCAATCAACATTGGATGATATTCAATCCAACATGTTTGAAACGGCAAAAAAATCTGTGATGGATCGTATTCATGATGTTGACGCTATCGATGCTGCCCGTACATTTTTTGCGGGTAACGGTAACGGATTTGTCCGCATGGATAAAACATTATGGGGCACAAATGAGTTTAACGCGCTCTGCGATGAATTTTCATTATCGCCACGGTGCATTCCATTAGACACACCGGATAAAGTAATCGTTGGAAAGAGTTATTAAGCTTGTTATCCGTGCCTAAGGCGCTTAGCTTCACGAAGGCCTTTTTCTAAAGTGGCTGTCGGTTTGCCGACCGTTTCGTAATGTCTAATACGCTGTTTTGTTTGAGCCATTGTTAAAGGCACATCCATTGATTTGGCGACATCGTGGAAAATAATTACAACACCTTCATCTTGCTTTGCGCGCTTATCTCTTTTTGTTTTAACCTTACGAGATTTAGTGCAACCTGATGTGGTTACTTCTATAAAATCGAGTTTTTCTTTACTGTATTTTTTACGTGACCCTCCAGTTTCGCTGCGCGGCTGTGAGGGGATGTGTTGATGGATTCCCATTCTTATTGTCTCCCTGTTATGTATTTATTTGACACAAACAAGCCTTTGATTTCAAGAAAAAAAACATGGTCTTTCACATTTTTTATGGTACATAAACATTCATGATCTTTTCACCTTTTGAACGATTGCTTGCTTTTCGCTACTTGCGG
>CAJXOI010000221.1 GCA_913057885.1 uncultured Micavibrio sp. | reverse complement strand
GTTTCTGCGGGTGAGAGAGCCGCCGAATTTACGGCACAGGCCACAGCTAATGAGAAGGTTGTTGCTGCTTATAAAGATCAATTTGAGCTGGATCGTCGTACATTGTTGGATGTTTTGGACTCTCAAAACGAATTATTTGTTTCCCGTTCAAATGCCGTAAACGCTGAATATCTTGAGATGCTGGCTGTTTACCGGATTTTGGCCTTACAAGGCCGCTTGATGCCTACATTGGGTGTTTCATTACCTGCCGAAGCATCGGCAAAAATGGTGGACTACTAATCCTTACTGGTCATCGACTTGAAATAAAGATATTATTAAGAAATCCAACCTATCATGGTTAGGGTTTCTTTTTTTTCAAGGATATTTCATCTCTATGGTCGCCAAAGATAGTCAGAATAAAGATAAAAAAGCCAAAGCCGAGGCGCAGCAAGATTCGGAAAAGACGAATGAAAACCTTGCGTGGCCTCTTCAGGCCGATCGCGTGGCACAAAAGGAACCGTTGCTGGAATGCCTTCAGGTGATGGCGGGCATGTATGGCCGCCGTATTTCTTCCAACGCCTTAATTGCGGGATTGCCAATTCCTGCAACGGGGTTAACCCCGACATTATTTGTCCGTGCTGCCCAAAGGGCTGATCTATCAACACGATTGGTTACAAAAACATTGCCTGCCCTAGCGATTACGCCGAATTTACCCTGTATTTTGGTTTTAGAGGGGCGTCAGGCCTGTATCTTAAAAGCGATTAAAAATCCCAAAGGCGGTTCAGCCATCGTCAATAGTAAAAAAGGAAAAAAAGGATTAGCAAAGGAAACAGTCTTTACTGTCAGCTTTCCCGAAACGCCAGATGATAATGTTGATATGAGCTTGGCGGATTTATCTGCAATTTATACAGGGAATGCTTTTTTTGTTCGTCCAACATTTCGAGAAGACGACCGTGCAGGCCCCGCCATGTTGGAAAAGGGGCGCGATTGGTTTTGGTCTGTCCTCAAGGGAAATAAATCCATTTATGCCGAGGTGATGTTGGGCGCGATAGTGATCAATATTTTCGCGCTGGTGTCACCACTTTTTGTCATGAATGTTTATGACCGTGTGGTTCCTAATAATGCTACAGATACATTATGGGTTTTGGCCGCTGGTGTGACATTGGCCTATATTTTTGATTTCATTTTGAAAAATATGAGATCCATGTTTTTGGATGTGGCTGGACGTCGCGCTGATGTACGGCTGTCATCCGATATATTTGAACAGGTTTTGGGTATGAAACTGTCTCAAAGACCCGGAAGCGCCGGGGTTCTGACCAGTACGATGCGAGAATTTGAAACCGTGCGTGACTTTTTCACATCGGCAACCTTGGTGACCATCATTGATTTACCGTTTGCGATATTGTTTGTTGTGGTGATGTATTTATTGGGCGGCCCTATTGCTCTTGTCCCCGCCATTATTATGCCGTTGGTTGTAATAATAGGTCTGTATTATCAACACAAATTGAAAAAGATTATTCAAGAGTCCATGGCGGAAAATGCGCTCAAAAGCGCATTGATGTTCGAAACTGTCACGGGTTTGGAAACCATCAAGGTGCAGGCGGCGGAAAGTCATACACAACGTCGATGGGAGGAATTAACAGATAAGGCATCCTATACAGGGGTGAAAATCCGTAAAATATCGGCACATGCCACCCATTGGGCGATGTTTTTGCAGCAAATGGCGGCGGTTTTTATGATTATTATTGGAACCTATTTGATTGCGGAAGGCGAGGTTTCGATGGGGGCGTTGATTGCCTGTGTCATTTTGTCGGGTCGTGCGTTGGCGCCGTTGGGACAGGTTGCGGGATTATTAACCCGCATGAACCAAGCCCAAGAATCATACAGGCAATTGGATGATTTAATGAGCAAAGATGTTGAACGGCCAAAAGACAAGCATTTCATTTCCGTGGCGCAGGCCAAAGGACGTGTTGAATTTCGCGATGTGACATTTCATTATCCTGATCAAACAGTGCCTGCACTGAATAATGTTGGATTTACAATTCAACCTGGTGAAAGGGTTGGCATTATCGGCGCAGTGGGATCTGGAAAAACAACGCTGCAGCGCCTATTGATGAATTTATACGAACCCGACACAGGGACAATCATGTTGGATGAAACTGATGTGCGACAGGTTGATCCGGGTGATTTGCGCCGTAATATCGGTGTGGTGCAACAACGCCCGATGCTGTTTTACGGGTCTGTCCGTGAAAATATCACGATGGGTCATGAAACTGCGCCCGAAGCCGCAGTGTTGCGCGCAGCAGAATTATCAGGCGTGATGGAATTTTTACGCGATACACAGCATGGTTTGGACACACAGGTTGGTGAACGTGGCGAGGCTTTATCAGGCGGGCAACAGCAGGCTGTTGCTGTTGCAAGAGCATTATTATATGACCCACCTGTCATGATTTTGGATGAACCCACTGCATCGATGGATCCGGCATCGGAAAATCGTTTGATGCGTCGTTTGCACAATATTACACAGGGGCGCACAGTGATTTTAATTACCCACAAAGGGGCG
>CAJXOI010000220.1 GCA_913057885.1 uncultured Micavibrio sp. | reverse complement strand
ACAGGGAAAAAACAGGGTTTTTATTATTGCCCTATAAGGTGCTAAAAACTTTCGTCGATGCATTTATAAACATAGGTCAGGCCATGTTTATTGTCGGCGGCAATATCCTTGATCGTTTTTCCGGCAAAATGCTCATCACGCCAGACGATGCCTTTCACAATCCGTTCGAGGTGATCAGGCGTAAGGTTCGCATTATTGCCATTTGCCGATTTGGAATGGATAATACGTTTTCCATTTTTGCTATTATAGATGCAATACGGGGCCACTAATGTAATATTACCAGATTGCACCGCTGGTAAGGAAATATGCAACCTCTCCGCAATAACTTTACTTATTTTTTCAGGAGATAGTGTTATTCCGACGTTTTCCCTGTGTATCACTATTTTCTCTATCAAATTCCGAATGGTCACATTATCAGCCGCCTCGAGAAAACGGCCAATATCATTGCAAATGTCGGGCGCTAAATTAGGGTAATGTTTTTCAAAGTCACGTTCAATTCCGGCGACTGTTTCACGAATGACAAAGTCATCAAAATCGGATGCAGGAATGCGCGGTGGCAGTTCTGTGGGATGGTCATTATGCTGCAGTAAATTCTGGCTGACATAATACGCATATTGCTTTTGTCCTTTGTTGGTAAAGGTTGGCGTGTAGGGAATGCCGCCGCTGTCAAATACTCTCCCTTTTAAGAGATGGCGACTCTTTTGAATGGGAGTGTTGTGACTTGCAACCTTGTTTTCATCAAGGCTTTTTTGAACCGCATCAAATAACTCTTGATCAATAATAGGGTCGTGAAGGCCATCATATATTTTCCTCTTATGAACAATTTTTCCGATATAGACTGGATTCCGTAGTAATTTGTATAGGTAGCCTCGACTATAGCTTTTACCGCCATAGCGATTGCCTTTGATTGATGTTTTAACAGGTGTTGTTTTATTCATGGTTTTAAGTTTTTTGTATAAGTTCACAACCGTCCCGCACGCCAGATAATCATTGAATATCATATGAACAATTTGTACCTCGGCCTCGTCTGGGACAAGCTTGCGATTTTCAAGGCTATAACCCAGAGGAGGCAGCCCTCCCATCCACATGCCTTTCTTTTTGGACGCGGCAATTTTGTCGCGGATGCGCTCCCCTGTGACCTCTCGTTCAAATTGTGCGAAGGATAAAAGCACGTTCAGTGTCAGCCGCCCCATGGATGTTGTGGTGTTGAATGATTGTGTGACGGAAACAAAGGTTACATTGTGTTCGTCAAATATCTCAACCAGTTTTGCAAAATCCATCAAAGACCGTGTCAGCCGATCAATTTTGTAAACAACAATGATATCGATTTTGCCCGCGCGTATATCAGCGATTAGATTTTGAAGGGCCGGCCTATCCATCGTACCACCTGAAAATCCACCATCGTCATAGGCCGTTTTAATGGCATTCCATCCTTCGATTTTCTGGCTGGTGATATAGGCTTCGCAAGCCTCCCGCTGAGCATGCAGAGAATTGAAATCTTGGTCTAAACCTTCTTCGGATGATTTTCGCGTGTAAATGGCGCATCGTTTTTGTATAGTCTTCATACCAACCATACATGCTTCCTTTACAACGGAAGTCGAGAGGAATTTTATACTGTGAAACAATGGGAGCAAGAAAAATTAAAACCCATAGATAAAGTTTTTGAGCCTGATTTTCGTAATCTGCTTTCTTGCCCTGATTCTAATAAAGCTTTTGAAATGCACTATAATGCTATCTCGGAAATTTCTTTATCAGAGGATGTCGATGATGATGTGCGGACTCAATTCGAAATAGCACGTAATTTGTTTTTATATTCATTTTTTTATTACCGTTTTGGAATGACAAGTTTTAAACAAGCTGCGGCTTGCACAGAGCTGGCATTACGAAGATACCTAGGAAAGCCAAATAATGATCGTGAAAACGGTATGAAAAAGCTGTTGAGAAGGGCACAAAGCCAAGGGTACATCAACGTAAAGGTATTAAAGCCCCATTTGGAACCGGAACAATACATTGATATATTGACGAACTTTCGGAATGATCAGGCCCATGGCTCACATAGTTTATTTATGCCCCAGGATTGCTTAAGCTTTATCGAGGATTATTCAGAATTACTTAATCAATTTTTTTCTAATATTCGAAAGAAAAACATTCAAGCCTCTATTGATGGTTGGCAATAGTTATTTGAGTCCGAAAAATACATTGCCATTCCAACGGCTACCGGTAATGTGATTAGCAATAGCAGACAAACTTGAAAACCGGGTTTGATTATATTCAAACCCATCTTTCAGCACGGTAACGATGTGTTTCTCACCCTTCCAAATTCTGATGAGTTTTGCGCCAGAAGAAAGCTCTGGGATCGGATTTTTAAAATGATTGCGATTACGCTTGTATGAATTGATGATTTTATATAGCTGCTTCATTTTTTGATCATATAAAATGGGGTTTTGGTGTTGATATTGTTTCAACTCAAGACTGGTTTCTAGCATTTTTCTGCCGATATATCTGTGGGGTTCAATTCCCCAAGAATCCGCCCATTGTTGCCGCAATTCTTGTAATGT
>CAJXOI010000219.1 GCA_913057885.1 uncultured Micavibrio sp. | reverse complement strand
CATCGGGGATACTGTCTTGCCGTGGTGCGTCTTCTTGAAATTCCAATTTATAAACTCTCCAAAATCACTTTGCTCTCTTCTAACGTCGTATGACATGGCAGAGCAATGTCACATCCCGCATCCAAACACAACTGAATACGCGTTGGCATATCGCCGTATCGGGCCAACGCCTTCATCGCCAAATCATCGGAAAACAACAATCCTTTAAAACCTATATCACCTCGAATAATATCGCCAATAACCGTTTGGGAGAGTGTTGCGGGATGGTCTTTATCCCATGCCTCATAAATCACATGGCATGTCATACCACAGATATCCAAGCCCGATTGCACCGCCATTTGAAAAGGCTTTAAATCATCTTTCAATTCTTCCGCCGTGGCTTTGACAACAGGCAAAAAATAATGGCTGTCTTCCTCTGCTCGACCATGACCGGGCATATGTTTGATAACAGGCGTAACATCTCTGTCCGATAAACCCTTTAAAGATTGAATACCTTTATCACCGACTGTTTTAGGATCAGAAGAAAAACATCTGTCACCAATCGCATCGCTTCGCCCACCCATTGGAACAACATCCAAACACGGTGCAAAATCCATATCAAAACCATTTTCTTTTAACATTCCACCAAGTTCCAAGTAGGTTTGATAAACATCATCCATATCAGCCGCCGGCTTAAATTCAGGCCAATGCGGGCCACGCATGCGGGCCACGCGCCCGCCCTCTTGATCAACGGCGATCACGCAATCTTCACCCGCCGCGGCCTTTAGATCAGCACATAGCTTTTGCACCTGCGCAGGCGTTTCGCAATGTTTTGCAAATAAAATAAATCCATAGGGTTTGTGTTTTGAATATAAATCGGCTTCCTCGGGCGACAGCTCCGCCCCCTGCGGTGTGAGCATCACAGGTTTTTGGTGTCTAGCGAGAGAGGACAAGGCATGTCCCCCCTCTGGCTGATGCGGTGTAATCTGCACATCTTTGTCTTGCCTCGGCCTCGTTTAATGGGCCAATTTGAATGCGCGTAAAAACACCGCGCGACCCCAAATCCGCCTGAGGGAAAAAGACATCCAACCCCGAAACCAACGAGGGAAAATCATCACGAATGCGACCAAAGGCGGCGCGCGCTTCGGCCTCGGACCTGAGGCTGGCCAATTGAATATAATATTGTTTTTGAACAGGTTCAGGCTCCGCCCCTAAGATCTGATCCAATGAAAATTCTTGGGGCGTGGGGTCGTCTGCTTCAACTTGCGTCGTAATGGATGTTGGCGCCGATTGAGCAGGGGGCGTGTATATTGGTTTTGTTGCGGGGATTACAACATTATCGTCACCCCCGTCTTGTACTGGGGTCTGGTCTTTCGAATCCCCCCCCGTTGGCGGGGATGACAAAATTTCTGTATTATCCTCTGCTCTTTCAATCGCGGCCTGAAGCTTTTCTTTCAATCCCTCACGATCTTGATCTTCGATTTCTGTCACATCCTCTTCCAAGACAGGGGCAACCTCATCAACAACCTCAGGTGTTTTTTCAAACAAACTTTCAGTTGTTCTTTCAGGAATATCGGGTAATTGAAACCCTCCACTGGCCGGCTCGGGATTATCAAATAAATTAACAGGTTCTTCCTTGGCATCAATCGCAACACCATCCAAAGCCAAATCATCCGCATTTTCAGGGTTAAGAACATCAAATAATTCGTTCCCCTGATTGGGAATTTCTGCACCTCCCGGATCATCGGGTTTTACACGGAACGGTTGCGTATCTGCCTTAATAACAGGCAGGGTTGAGTTCGTCACATCGGTTTGACCGATAATTGATAAATAGGCATTCCATATTAAAAGACCGCTGCCGATTACAACAACGGCGGCGGTAATGGTACGCAAACGAATGGGAAGTGTTCTGGCCATGATCTTAAGCTGCTTCCTCTTTAAGATCACCGCGAAGCTCGTTGAGGGGCTCGACACCAATCACGTCCAATGCCGAGGCGATAACATTTTTGACCCCCATCAAAAGCGCAAGATGTGCCATGGATGTGTCTTTATCATCTTCGATCAAAAACCGAAGCGTCGCATCATCACGCCCCATATTCCACCAGGCGTGAAAGGCCGCCGCCACATCTTGCAAATAAAACGCAACGCGGTGCGGCTCTCTTGCTATCGCGGCCTGTTCCACAATACGCGGCCATTGGCTCAATGTCTTAAGAACCGATAATGTTTCAGGGCGATCCAATTTTGATAAATCTGCACCTGAAACATCTGCATCGCCAAACATGTCTTTGGCATGGTTTAAAACAGAACACGCCCGTGCATGGGCGTATTGAACATAGAAATAAGGATTGTCTTTGGATTGATCCAAGGCCTTGGCATAATCAAATTCCAATGTCTGGTTCGATTGACGGGTCAACATAATAAACCTCATCACGCCGGCACCAACCGCGTCCAAAACATCACGCAGGGTAATAAACGTCCCTGCACGTTTTGACATTTTGACGGGTTCACCATTATTAAAAACCGTCACAATGGCACATAACGGCATATCCAAATGACCTTTACCATCCGTCATCGCCTTGACTGAG
>CAJXOI010000218.1 GCA_913057885.1 uncultured Micavibrio sp. | reverse complement strand
CATGTCGGCCACACCGATAAAACCACTGCGGAATCCATCAATCATATAAAAGAACGGATTGGCATGGGCAACATCCTGCCAAAAAGGGGACAGACGATCCACAGTATAAAATGTCCCTGATAAAAATGTCATGGGCATTACCACAAAATTGGTAACGGCGGCAATATGATCAAATTTGTCCGCCCACATCCCGCCAATTGTCCCAAGAAGGGAGAGCATCATACACCCAAGGATAGCGAATAAAAACAATGTAAGTGGATTTGAAATTGTTAACCCGACAAAGGGTACAAGCACAATAATGGATACAAGACCGATGAGCAGGCCACGCAATACGCCACCTATGGTATAGCCAACAAGAATTTCCCATGGGGCAAGCGGCGGCATTAAAATATCAATAATATTTCCTTGTACCTTGCCTATAATCATGGATGACGATGTATTGGCAAATGCATTTTGCGCCATCCCCATCATGATCAATCCGGGCACCAGAAATTCCATATAAGGAACACCTGCAATGCCGCGTCCACCATCTGCGTTTCCAAAAGCCAAGGTAAAAACAATGTAAAATAACAAAGTGGTTACAACCGGCGCGACGATGGTTTGAAGATAAACATTAAGGAAACGCCCGACCTCGCGTTTGATCAGAGTTTGCATTCCGATCCAGTTTGTCGTCTCAAGATTTTGTTTTTGCATGCCCATTATGTAGCACGTTTAGAGAAAATTATAACCCTGTTTTTCGGGGGTCAAAGGCATCGCGCACGGCCTCGCCAATAAAGGTGAGGAGTGTCAACATTACCGCCAATGAAAAGAACGCCGTTAACCCCAACCAAGGCGCGTGAATATTATTTTTCCCTTGCGCCAATAACTCTCCTAATGATGGTGACCCGGGTGGCAGCCCAAAGCCTAAGAAATCAAGCGAGGTTAAAATTGTAATCGACCCCGTTAAAATAAACGGCATCAATGTCAGCGTCGCAACCATGGCATTGGGTAATACATGGCGACGCATGATGGTTGTGTTTGAAATGCCCATGGCCTTGGCGGCGCGAACATAATCAAAATTCCGCGCCCTTAAAAATTCGGCGCGCACGACATCGACCAATTGCGTCCATGAAAATAAAAGCATGATTCCAAGTAATATCCAAAATGTCGGCGTGACAATGGATGCCATGATAATGATTATGAACAAGACGGGAAGGCCGCTCCAAATTTCAATAAATCTCTGGAATATCAAATCAAACCATCCGCCGTAATATCCCTGCAATCCGCCGGCAATGATTCCGATAAAAGAGCTAACGAGTGTGAGGGCCAGCCCGAATAAAACCGAAATGCGAAACCCATAAATTAACCGCGCCATCACGTCACGGCCTTGGTCATCAGTTCCCAACCAATTATCGGCGTTAGGGCGGCTTGGTGCAGGTTCGGTCAAATTATAATTGATTGTGTCATAGGAATAACGAATGGGCGGCCAAATCATATAGCCTTTGTCTTCAATCAAATCGATAACAAATTGATCGCGATATTCGGCTTCTGTTTCAAAATCGCCGCCGAATGTCGTTTCGGGATAGGCATAGAAAACGGGTAAATAATGTCGCCCCTCAAATTGCACATAAAGCGGTTTGTCATTGGCGACAAATTCGGCGAATAGGGTGACCAAGAATAACGCCATAAAAATCCATAAGGACCAATAACCGCGTTTATTGGCCTTGAATTGTGCAATGCGTCTTTGTGTGATGGGGGAAAATGCCATTTATCCTCTCCCCTCGAAATTGATGCGCGGATCAACCAATACATATGTCAGGTCGGAAATTAGTTTCAGGACTAATCCCATCAATGTGAAAATAAATAGTGTTCCAAAAATAACAGGATAGTCACGGTTGATCGTGCTTTCAAAGCCAAGCAAGCCAAGACCGTCTAAAGAAAAGATCACTTCAATCAATAGTGCCCCTGTAAAGAATATGGACATGAATGCCGCGGGAAACCCGGCAATGACAATCAACATCGCATTACGAAAGACATGTTTGTATAAAACGGTGCGTTCGGCCAACCCCTTGGCGCGGGCGGTTAAAACATAGTGTTTGCCAATTTCATCCATAAAGGAATTTTTGGTTAACATGGTTAATCCTGCAAAACCGCTCATGACCATCGCGGTGACGGGTAACACCATATGCCAGGCATAATCCAACATTTGTTGAATGAGAGTCATGTCCTCGAACCCATCGGACGTTAAGCCGCGTAGGGGGAAAATGTCGAAATAGCGCCCCCCCGCAAACAGGATAATAAGTAGGATCGCAAATAAAAATGATGGAATGGCATAGCCAACGAAAATGACACCGCTGCTCCAAATATCAAATTTCTCTCCGTCTTTGACGGCCTTTTTAATTCCCAGAGGAATGGAAATCAGATAAATTATCAATGTCGACCATAGTCCAAGTGAGATGGATACGGGTAATTTTTCAGCGATCAAATCAAGGACATTTATATCGCGATAATAACTTTCACCAAAGTCAAATTGCAAGTAATTCCATAGCATTAAAAAGAAACGCTCATGCATCGGTTTATCAAAT
>CAJXOI010000217.1 GCA_913057885.1 uncultured Micavibrio sp. | reverse complement strand
TCGGAAAGGGGGAAACTATACGGTCTGCAGGAATGGCGGGGCGCTGAAACATTTCGCCTTCTTCGTTAGGGCCATCAGTGACAAGATATTCAGAGGCAATCGCCTTTACCTGTGCCTCGGAATAGCCAAGGCTGACAAGATTACGATAGGCGACACGCTCAAGACCGTGGCATGCGGCACAGACTTCCTTATACACCTGAAATCCCCGCTGCAACTCATCCTTTGGAAATGTTCCAAACATCCCGTCAAACGACCATTCCTGGGCAGGGGGCTTTGGTGCATCCTTCGCCGCAAAGGCATTGGATGTATATCCGCCAAAGCAGACGGCAACTACAAGCGCGACCACAGCAACTTTTTTCACGACTTCTTCGTAAATTGAACGTGGAAGTGGCCTAGCATTTTCAATACGAGACAGTAACGGCAGGATGACAAAGAAAAAGGCAAAGTAATACCCCGTCGCCAACTGGGAAATAATAACCCATGGCTGTTCAGCAACCTTCGCACCCATCCATGTGAGGATGGCGACATTGATCACAAAGATGATAAGGAAAAATTTATACATTGGACGGAAACGCGCCGAGCGAACAGGATGCCAATCCAGCCATGGCATCAAGGCCAAGGCAATAATTGCACCAAACATCGCCAACACCCCACCCAATTTTGCGGAGATGATTTTAAAGTCCGATAAAGGCAAAGATACCAAATTGCCCCCCGCTTCTTGTGCGACAAATCCCAAAAGGAATAAAATGCCGCCCAAACCGCCGATAGCAAGAATTGGAGGGAGGTTTAGAGCCTTGTCACGGTTCATATAAAGTGGCGCAACAGCGACTGCCATGGCAACGATACCAGCACAAATATACAGGTTAAAATCAAATGTAATCGCCCGCAAAATGGCATAGAAGGCCAAGAAATACCACTCTGGTACAATATGCGGTGGTGTTACCAATGGATCAAACGGTATGTAGTGATCGGCATGGCCAAGCGCATTCGGAGCGAAAAACACCATAAAGGCAAAGATGATTAATACGACCGTAATTCCAAACAGATCTTTCATCGTATAGTAAGGGTGAAACGGCAAAGTATCACGTTTTGTTTTTGGCTCGATACCAAGAGGGTTATTGGATCCCGTAATATGTAATGCCCAAACATGAAGAACAACAACACCAACTATGAGAAACGGGAATAAATAATGCAAAGCATAAAATCTGTTTAATGTCGGGTTATCAACGCTAAACCCTCCCCACAGTAATTGCACGAGACTGTCGCCGACAAATGGTACGGCTGAAAACAGCGAGGTAATAACGGTCGCACCCCACCCGGACATTTGCGACCATGGCAATGTATATCCCATAAAGGCGGTGGCCATCATCAGGACAAAAATCAAAATACCAAGCAAGAATAAAAGCTCCCTCGGCTTTTTATAAGACCCGTAATACATCGCTCGAAAGATATGGATATAAACAACGGCAAAGAAGAAATGCGCCCCATTCATATGCATGTATCGTAAAAGCCATCCGTAATTGACGTCCCGCATGATGCGTTCAACAGAATCAAATGCATGATCTTCATGCGCGGTATAGTTCATTGCCAAAAAGATTCCTGTCACAATCATTAAAACAAGGAATACCATGGCCAAGGCACCGAAATTCCAGAAATAGTTGAAATTTCTGGGGGTTGGGAAAACACCATATTCTTTGTGCAACATTGTGAAGATGGGGAGGCGCGAGTCGACCCATTCTATCGCCTGATTATCAAAAGGTTTTCTATCTTTACTTGCCATTATGATTCTTATCCAATTTTGATTGTTGTTTCGCTAATAAATTCATATTCGGGGACAGGCAGGTTTGTCGGTGCGGGGCCTTTTCTGATCCGTCCAGAAGTGTCATAGTGTGAACCATGGCAAGGGCAAAACCACCCTCCATATTCACCTTTTAATTCGGCCGGTTTTTGTCCCAAAGGAACACATCCCAAATGCGTACAAATACCAACCACGACCAACCATTCGCGATACCCTTCCAATGTGCGGTCGTTATCTGATTCCGGGTCACGCATATTGGCGAGAGTTGCAGCCTCGGCTTCTTCAATTTCTGCGGGTGTTCTACGGCGAACAAACACTGGTTTTCCGCGCCACATGACGGTGATGGATTGTCCTTCTTCTATGGCTGAGATATTCACCTCAGTCGAAGCCAGAGCCAAAGTGTCCGCCGCAGGATTCATTGAATCAATAAAAGCCCATCCGAATGCGGCTGCGCCAACTGTGCCCGTCGCCGCAGCTGTTAAATACAAAAAGTCCCGTTTTGATTGTTGTGTTTTTTTCTTTGCCATTATCTTCCAAAACCACTTGTTATTGATATAAAGTATTATTGTGGTTTTTGAAGGGGATGTAAATGGCGTAAGACCATTCTATAACACAAATTTAGGTTGATAAGCGTGGTCCGCAATTGAATCCGGTCCGACCGCAACTGAAGAATTCGTCATAATTCATGTCGGGGCGAAGGATCACATTGCCATTGCCGTCACCAACAAATCCAGGGATTTCATTGGCGGGTCTCCCTCTTTGTATGGTCTCGGATGGCAAATTATAAACCA
>CAJXOI010000216.1 GCA_913057885.1 uncultured Micavibrio sp. | reverse complement strand
TCTTGAATTTTAGTAATGGTTTTATCTTTTTTATTATTTGTTTTTTTATCTTTTTTTAGAGATTGTTCTGGCGAATGAGCCAAACGATCAATTTTTTTATCAATCAATTTTTCAATCGCATCCAACAATTTTTCGTCCTCAGGCAAAACGGTAAAACTGAATGCCTCACCTGATTTTCCGGCGCGCCCTGTGCGGCCAATTCTATGAACATAATCCTCGGCATTTAAAGGAAGGTCCATATTAAACACATGCCCGACATCAGAAATATCAATTCCACGCGCGGCAACGTCACTGCATACCAACACATGGATTTTGCCTTCTTTGAAACGCTCCAATGTTTCTGTCCGTTTAATTTGTGACATATCCCCGTGGAGCGCCCCCACAGATACGCCCACGCGATCCAACGCATTGGCATATCCATCAATATCCCGTTTGCGATTGCAAAAAACAAAGGCGGATTCGACATTCAAATCCTTGACCATATCCACCAATTTCTTTGATTTATCACGAGAAGATTTTAAAACAATCAATTGTTGTTTAACATTTTTTGCCGTTGATGACCTCTTGGCAACCTCAATCGTTTTTGGATTGTCCATCAATTGTTCAGCCAGTTTTTGAACAGGTTTTGGCATTGTCGCAGAAAACAACAGATTTTGGCGCAATGGCGGTAGAATTTTAATGATTTTTTCAATATCAGGAATGAAACCCATATCCAACATGCGATCCGCCTCGTCAATCACAAGGAATTTCACGTCATGCAACAACACATTTCCACGTTCATGCAAATCCAATAAACGCCCGGGTGTCGCAATTAAAATATCGACGCCACGTTGCAATTTCGTAATCTGACTATCCATTTGCACTCCACCGACAATAAGGGCATGAGAGAGATTGAGATATTTAGCATAAAGCTCGATGTTATCCGCTACTTGAGCCGCCAATTCTCGTGTCGGGGTCAATACAAGGGCACGGGGCATCCGCGCCTTGGCAATGCCGCCTTGTAGAACCTCGATCATTGGCAGTGTGAATGCCCCTGTTTTTCCAGTTCCGGTCTGGGCAATACCAATCACATCCTTCATCATCAAAATGACGGGGATAGCCTTTTCTTGAATTTCAGTGGGATGCTCATAACCAACATCCTCAATTGCTCTGAGGATGTTTTTATCAAGTCCAAGGTCTGTGAATTTCGTGTCAGTCAAATTTTAAAAGTTCTGTTTATCGTCTTCATTACTAGCCCAGCCTTATTACAAAGACTATAGATTGGCATCCCGTACGGGATTTGAACCCGTGTTGCCGCCGTGAAAGGGCGGTGTCCTAGGCCACTAGACGAACGGGACGCATCGATAAACCCTAGTTGTACCTAAGTTTCGTTGTATATAATGGTTTTTACCCCCGCAAATCAAGTGTTTTTTATAAAATTTTTGAGAAAATTCATCCAACGTTAATTGTTTGTAGTCATAATTCAAGAATGGAATTAGGTTATTGGCTTCTTCAATCTCTTCCCTTTTTTTAGCAAGCTTTGTTTACACCGTAGCCTATAGGTCAAACTGTGGTCGGTATTGCTCTATCTTATCCATCATAGGATTTTTATTATATACAGCATACAATTATGGCATGAGCGCCATGATGGCCCTATACATCGCGCCGCTTGGCATAATTTTTATATTATCGACAATATTTGTAAAGTCTCAAAAGATTCTCAAGCTAACGGCCCTAATCTATATCATAGGGTCTTGGGCTGTACTCTCAATTCAATATAGTAATTGGTTTGATATTTTCCCTATCATTGCAACGACATTATCCACTCTGAGCCTCCTCATGCAAAATTGTTCCGTCAAACGTAAAGCGCTGGGGGGACTGTCATCTTTTACATGGGTCATATATGGGCTTCAACTCAACGCCATTGGAATGATCGCGACTTGCACCGTATTTGGGCTATCAACATTTCAAAGCATGGTTAAAGACAATATTGGATACGGCCGTTTTAGAGCAATGCTCATGCACCCATGGCGTCGTCAATATGAAACTCGACCGAGCGGCGCCCCTGCCACTCATTGATTTTAACTTGCCCTTTAAGATGAATAATTTGCCCCGTGTCGCGGGCGGATTTTAGGAAAACACCTAAATCACTATCGAGCGCACGAAAGGCCATGGCCTTAATGCCAACGCTACCCTCTGCATCCTTAATTGTAGTACGCAGATGGTTTGCCCCCACCTGATCGGCATAGTCAACCCGCACATTTGATAAAATCATCGTCGGTTCGGGGTTCCCCATCCCAAATGGCGCCATCGCCTCGGTTAAATATTCCGCTGTTTTGATATTGAGGCTCCGCACTGCCAATGACAATTCAATCTCCTCAAACGCATTGTCCACGACATCGCCGCCCAAGGCTATTTGCTCAATAACTTTGTCGTGGAAGTAAGCACGAAAGGCGTCAACCCGATCGGGCATAATGGTGAAACCACCTGCCATTGCGTGGCCTCCGCCTTTGACGATTAAACCGTCCTTTTGCGCCGCCAAAAAGATTTCGGCAATGTGAATACCTTTGACAGACCTGCCGGATGCTCGCCCTTCCATCACGCCGTCTTCATTTTCGACATAGGTAATG
>CAJXOI010000215.1 GCA_913057885.1 uncultured Micavibrio sp. | reverse complement strand
CCACAGTAGAAGACAGGGTTCCTCCATGGTTGAAGGGTTCGGGACAGGGCTGGGTTACGGCAGAATATGGCATGTTGCCGCGATCAACACATTCCCGTATGGATCGTGAGGCGGCAAAAGGCAAGCAATCAGGCAGAACACAGGAAATTCAACGCCTCATCGGGCGATCATTGCGTGCGGTGGTTGATATGGAGAAATTGGGCGAACGCCAAATTAAAATCGATTGTGACGTGATACAGGCTGATGGCGGAACGCGCACGGCATCTATCACCGGGGGCTATGTCGTTTTGGCCATGGCGATACAACATTTAATGACAATTGGGTTAGTCACGGACAATCCAATAACGGATTCTGTCGCCGCCATTTCATGCGGTATTTACAAGGGAGATTGTGTGCTTGATCTGGATTATGCAGAAGACTCAAAAGCCGAGGCCGACGCAAATTTTGTTCTGACGGGCAAAGGCGGCATTGTTGAAATTCAAGCCACGGCGGAAGAATTTTCATTTTCTGACGAACAATTTCACGAGCTCATGCGCCTTGCGAAAAAAGGATGTGCGGAATTGACTTATATTCAAAATGATGTCCTTTCCTAAAAAAATCGTCCTTGCCTCGCATAATGCTGGGAAGGTTGCCGAATTTCAAACCATGTTTGAACCCTATGATGTCAAAATCATCGGGGCCGATGTGGTTGGCCTGCCTGAGCCAGAAGAAACCGAAGACACGTTCGAGGGCAATGCATTGTTAAAGGCGCGCCACGCCTGTGAAATTACCGCAATGCCCTGTTTGGCGGATGATAGCGGGTTGAGTGTGACGGCATTGGACGGGGCGCCTGGAATATACTCTGCGCGGTGGGCAGGACCAACCAAAGATTTTGATATGGCCATGAAAAAGGTTTGGGACGGTATTGGTGATAAGCCTGACAAAACCGCGCGGTTTGTTGCCGTTTTGGCGCTGGTTCATCCCGATGGCATGGAATATGTCGCGCGTGGTGAAGTTAATGGCAATTTATGTTATCCACCGCGAGGGGGGTATGGATTTGGTTATGATCCAATATTTATGCCTGAAAATGAAACACAAACTTTCGGTGAGTTAGGCGCGGAGGGGAAGGACAAATATTCCCATCGTAAACGCGCGTTTGATAATCTTGAGGCGCTTTTAAAATCTATTTAAAGAAATAGGCGAATGCCGCGAATAAAACAATTGCCGCAATAATGGCCCCTATAATAGGCATAAACGGTTGCCGCTTTTTTGCTTCTGCATCTGTCTCATCCTCGGGATGAACAGTGTTGTGGGCAACTGTTTCCAGCTCCTCCTCAACATCTTTGGCAACGTCCTTGGCTGTTTCGGCTTTATCTTTAATTTCTTTTTTGATGTCAGTCATAAAGTAAGAATATATTTACGCGGCTGCTTTGGCAAGTAAAGCATCTAATTTACCTTCAGCCTCAAGCAAATACATATCATCGCACCCGCCGATCCATTGATCATTGATGAAAATCTGTGGCACGGTACGGCGACCATTGGCACGTTCCGCCATTTTGTCGCGGGCATCTTCATCGCCCTGAATCATATATTCTTTATAATCCATGTCTTTTGCGTCTAATAATTCTTTAGCGCGTCGACAAAAAGGGCATGTTTCCCATGTATAAATCTCGATGTTTGCCATTGTTTTCTCCTCCATAGCTTATATTGTTATAACTATTATAATTATATATATAGTGCAATGCAAAAAAGTCACGTCTCAATTGTCGGTGCGGGTATACCAGGTCTTTCTTTGGCCCTGATTTTGGCGGGTGAGGGCGTTGAAGTTACTATAATTGACAAGCGGCCATTATTGGCAAAAAGTGATGTTCAGCCATCATCACGCACCACGGCATTGATGCAAGGATCATTGGATATTTTGGCGCGGACGGGTGTTTGGCCTGTTTTTCGGAGCGAATGCAGTATCCTTGAAAAATTGTCTATTATTGATGATTCATCATACCCTCGCGGCGCCGATTTGATGATCAGGGAAGATTTTAGCGCCAAAGAATTAGGGATGGATGCATTTGGATATAACGTCCCTTTAATGCCAATGACGGCTTTATTGGCTGACCATGCTAAGGCGCATAAAAATATTTCAATCATTGAAAATATTGATATTGACCAAAATCACCAGGCCATAACAAAGGCAGATTTAATTGTCGGTGCGGATGGTCGTCATTCTATCGTGCGTGATTGGGCGGGTATTTCGGTTCATGAAAATGACTATGGACAATCCGCAATAACATGCGTGATAAGCCATTCCTTGCCGCATAATAATACTTCCACCGAATTTCACAGAAAAGGTGGGCCTTGCACCTTTGTTCCGTTTTTCGAGCGGAAATCGGCCGTTGTTTGGGTGGAAAATACGAAGGACGCGGACGCGTTTTTAAAACTCCCTAAAAAGGCATTTGTTCAGGCGTTACAAGATCGGACGCGTGGCATTTTGGGTAATATTGATTTGGTTCTTGAACCATCGGCGTGGCCCTTGATTTCCCTTAAGGCGGATCGTTTAGTAGGACAAAAAACGGCATTGATTGCTGAGGCGGCGCATGTGCTGTCTCCCATTGGTGCGCAGGGGTTAAATCTCTCTTTGCGTGATGTGGGGGCGTTGGCTGATCTGG
>CAJXOI010000214.1 GCA_913057885.1 uncultured Micavibrio sp. | reverse complement strand
ATTTTTAGCGCAATATCCTGGTCATTCTTTGGCGGCTAATGCTAAATATTGGTTGGGGGAAACTTACTTGGCTCGCAATGACTATCAATCGGCATCGCGTGCCTTTGCGCGGTATTTTAAAGATCATCCACAGGGATCCAAGGCACCTGATTCTTTATTGAAACTAGCAGAGTCTTTAAATGGGCAGGGTATGTCGAACGAGGCCTGCTTGACTCTTGCGGAATTAAAGAACAGATTTCCAGATGCTTCTCCATCCATTCAAGGACAGGCGGATGATCGCATGACGTCATATGACTGCAACGGCTAAAGCCGTGTTTGACCTATCATCTCAACATAAAAATATTGCTGTTGGATTATCAGGAGGCGGGGATTCCATGGCCATGGCTCATATGATGGCGCAATGGGCGGTTGAACATGACCGACACATTCATCTGTTGACGGTGAATCATAATTTACGCGATGCTTCCCAAGCAGAGGCCGAGCAGGTGGGGCAATGGAGCAAGGATTTTCCAAACAGTTCACATCATATTTTAACATGGAATTATAACACTAGGCCTGAAACTGCAGTGATGGAACAGGCCCGAAACGCACGATATGCATTGATGGCGGAATATTGCAAGTTAAATAATATCAATGTGTTATCAATTGCGCATCATGCAGATGATCAGCTTGAAACATTCATGTTTCGCCTTGCCAAAGGGTCGGGTCTTGATGGCCTCTGCGGTATGGCGGAATGGACAGACTACAGTGACGATTTGAAAATTTATCGTCCTTTATTGACGCAAACACACAACGATCTGATCGCCTATTGCCAATCTCATCATTTGCAATGGATCGAAGACCCGTCCAATAAAAATCCGGATTACGCAAGGCCTCGCCTCCGCAAAGCTCTGGCGGGGGAGGGGTTTGACAGTAAACGCTTTGTGAAAACATTAGGGCGTTTATCCCGCGCCCAAAATGCATTGGATGAGATAGCTGAAAACACATTGCTGTCCCTTCGAAAGCAGGGATCTGATGATGAGATCCCGGATCAAGTCCGGGAAGGCAACTTTATGCTCATCGATTTTCAAAAGTTACAAACACATCCACATGACATTCAAATTCGTGTGTTGCAAAAGGCATTGTTACAAGTCGGGGAAACACAGAGTGGTTATCCACCAAAATTGGAACGGCTTGAAGATATTCATGAGACCATTCGCCCATCTAAATCGGCAACTCTCTTTGGGTGTTTAATAACATTATCTCAGGACGGAAAAACCCTTGAAATCAGGCGGGTATAGGCCTATTATCCAGCTTGATTACAAGCAATTAACAACGCTATGAATTAGACCACACGCAATATTTTGACCTGGCTGGCGATCGGCTTTCTTTTAATTTTTATCTATAACAGCTTTATGGAAGGAAGTGGCGCGTTAGGCAATGCCCCGGCCGAAGTGTCTTATACCGAATTTATGCGGGATGCGCAGGCTGATATGGTGCAATCCGTTGTCATAAAGGGGCAAAACGTCTCTGGTGAATATGCTGATGGCACTGAATTCAAAACATTTATGCCTGCTGGTGAAAATATTGTGGAACGGCTTGAAGGAACCGATGTTACCATAAAAGCCGAAGAGGATCTTCAAGAGATAAGCTTTTTAGGGATTCTCTTATCGTGGTTCCCTATGTTGCTATTGATTGCGGTGTGGATTTTCTTCATGCGTAAGATGAACAGTGGTAGTGGCGGCGGAGGAAATCCTTTTAGCTTTGGCAAATCAAAGGCTAAATTACTTAATGAAAATACTAAGAAAGTTACATTTGCCGATGTTGCAGGCATAGACGAGGCAAAAGAAGAACTGCAAGAAATTGTAGAGTTTCTTAAAGATCCCAAAAAATATCAACGCTTGGGCGGAAAAATTCCGAAAGGGGCGCTGTTGGTGGGGCCTCCAGGGACGGGTAAAACATTAACGGCACGCGCCGTTGCGGGGGAGGCGAATGTCCCGTTTTTTTCAATTTCCGGTTCCGATTTTGTTGAAATGTTTGTGGGTGTTGGGGCTTCACGTGTCCGGGATATGTTCGAACAGGGGAAGAAAAACGCACCCTGCATTATCTTTATTGATGAGATTGATGCGGTTGGACGTCATCGTGGTGGCGGCTATGGCGGTGGAAATGACGAACGTGAACAGACATTGAACCAAATGTTGGTGGAGATGGACGGGTTTGAAGCGTCTGAAGGCGTCATCATCATCGCTGCTACAAACCGCCCAGATGTTCTTGACCCCGCTTTGTTGCGTCCCGGTCGATTTGACAGACAGGTTGCTATTCCAAACCCTGACCTCAATGGACGGCTCAAGATTCTGGAAGTTCATGCGCGCGAAGTGCCCCTTGCGAATAATGTTGATTTAAAGGTTATTGCCCGTGGAACACCCGGATTTTCAGGTGCAGATTTGGCGAATTTGGTAAATGAGGGGGCGTTATTGGCCGCGCGGCGGAATAAACGCGTTGTTTCCCAGCAAGATTTGGAAGATGCCAAAGACAAAGTCATGATGGGTGCCGAGCGCAGGTCCATGGCAATGAGCGATGAAGAGAAAAAACTGACGGCTTATCACGAAGCCGGACACGCCGTGGTAGCGTTGCATGAACCACATTCCGATCCTATTCATAAGGCAACAATTATTC
>CAJXOI010000213.1 GCA_913057885.1 uncultured Micavibrio sp. | reverse complement strand
TGGATTGGAATTTTTAATCGGTATCCCGGGGAATATTGGTGGGGCGTTGCGCATGAATGCAGGTGCCTATGGCACTGAAATTGCAGACATCTTGATCGATTGTCGGGTCATGGACCGCGACGGCTTTATTCATACCCATAATGTTAAAGATATGAATATGACCTATCGTCATTGCGGTTTACCTAATGATGTTATCTTTTTATCTGCGCGGTTTCGCACAACCCCAAATGATCCCGATATAATTCATGCTCGATTAAACGAGATAAAAAAACAACGCGAAGACACCCAACCTGTCAAAGACCGCACAGGCGGATCAACATTCGCCAACCCCGATGGTCATAAGGCATGGGAGTTGATTGATGCCGTCGGCGGACGAGGATTGCAAATCGGCGGAGCAAAAGTGTCGGAAAAACATTGTAATTTCTTAATTAACACCGGCGATGCCTCGGCAAGCGATCTGGAATGTTTGGGCGAGGAATTGCGTAACCGCGTGCGCAAGAAATTCAATATCGACCTGCGATGGGAAATTCGCCGCATTGGAGAGTTAGAGGGTGATTTCGACACCCAAGGCTGCGCTTGATTCTGTTCTTCATTGCCACACTAGAGCAGTGAGGATATACTTTTTCCCATGTCAAAAACAGTCGCACTTTTAGTTGGCGGATGGTCGCCCGAACGTCAGGTTTCTTTGGATAAAGGCAAAGCCGTTGAAAAAGCCCTCATCGAGGGTGGGTACAATGTTCGTGTCATTGATGTCGAAAGAGATGTTGAAAAATTTATTGACCACTTAACACCACGCCCCGATGTTGTTTTTAACAACCTCTATGGCAAAGGTGGTGAGGACGGCATTATTCAAGGTGTTTTGGAAATGATGCAAATTCCATACACACATTCAGGCGTCATGAGTTCCGCCATCGGTATGGATAAGGAAATGTCCAAAGCCATTGCGCAATCTTTAGGGGTTCGAGTTCCCGAAACATTAACATTTCCGTATGATCCGCCATATGTTTTAAAACCGATTGACCAAGGATCATCCGTCGATATTACGATTGTTATGGAACAGGATAACTTTCAACCTGATATGAGCAAAAAAGGAATGATCGCCGAGCGATATATTCCGGGCAGAGAGTTGACCTGCGCTGTGTTGGACGGCAAAGCACAGGCCGTGACAGAGATTATTTCAGAAACAAAATTTTTTGATTACGAGGCCAAATATGCCGATAATCGTACACGGTATGTTTTACCCGCAGATATTCCGCAGGATATATATGATCAAGCAATGGATTGGTCAGAAAAAATATTTGACGCCATCGGGGCACAGGGAATTGCACGATGCGATTACCGTTTTGATGAGGGCGGCACTGGATTAGTGTTTTTGGAAATCAATACCCAACCAGGATTTACATCTGAATCAATTGGCCCGTCACAGGTTGTCTATAACGGCACTGGCTTTGTCGACCTGTGTGCTCACCTTGTAGAAACGGCATCCGTCAAAAATAAGTAACCATGCCGCGTAAAAAATCCTCCAAATCAAGAAAACCATTTTGGGAGAGAACGCTGGAGCGTTTTATCTCTTTTACAAAAATCCTTCTGCTTCCTGCGCTTATCATTTGGTTGATTGGGTGGCTGTGGTTGGGTGGTGTTTTTGACAACACCCGTGCGGTGGTTTGGGATTATTTTGTGAACTGGACTGCTGACCAAGGGCTGGTCATTAGCGATGTCATGGTTGATGGTCGTTACCGCACTGATGTGACAGAGCTTCAAAAAGCTATAGACATTGAGCCGGAAGACCCCCTGTTAGATATTGATATTCGCGCAATAAAAGCTCGTGTCTCACAAATTAATTGGGTTGATGATCTGATCATCAGGCGGTCTTACAACGGGCTCGTTAAAATCACATTGATTGAACGTATCCCTTTTGTCGTGTGGGATAGGCCCGGGCGCGGCAGTGTTGTTGTTGATACTAATGGTGAAATTATTCCAGACGTTCCAATCGAAGATTTTCAGAAATTATTGACCGTACGCGGTGTTGATGCCCCTAAACACACTGTTGATCTCATGCAATTGATATTGGCTGAACCTAATGTTGCAACCCACATTGCGGCGGCGGAATGGATTGGTGATCGACGGTGGGATTTATTGACTGTTATGGGTGTCCGCGTTCATTTACCCGAAGATGATGTTGGTCATGCCCTATCACGTTTAGCGAAAATACAAGCTGAAAAAAATATTCTGGGCCGTGATCTGCAAACAATCGACCTGCGCGGTAAAGATCGGATCATTGTTGAAACAGAACGTGGGCAGTCTCTGGATATGATGAATTTATCCTCGCATGACAAAACAAATATGATTTAATACAAAACATGATTTCTCATCAAACGCGCCCGAAGGGATCTGTTATTGCCGCTATTGATATTGGATCGGCCAAAACGGCATGTTTGATTGCGCATGTGATCGACGATCATGGCACGGCGGATGTGGTCGGGTTTGGGCATGTTGCATCCAAAGGGGTGAAATCAGGCATTATCACCGACCTCAAAGAAACCGAACAATCCGTCAAACAAGCGGTACACAGTGCGGAAGCCATGGCGGCAAAGGTCATGAACGGGTATCCGTTGCGCGATGTCGTAATATCGATCCCGTCCACATACACCCATTCAA
>CAJXOI010000212.1 GCA_913057885.1 uncultured Micavibrio sp. | reverse complement strand
CCGATATTTCCAATGCAAAAGTGAATGGATCATCGGCAAAAGATCTGGTTGATTTTGCATGGTATGAAAATGATTTTATCCCAACAGTGCAACAACGCGGCGCCGCGATTATCAAGGCACGGGGCGCGTCATCGGCCGCATCCGCCGCGTCGGCCGCCATCGACCATATGCGTAATTGGGCATTGGGTACGGCGGATGGCGATTGGGTGTCCATGGCGGTGCCAAGCGACGGGTCTTATGGTATTAAAGAAGGCGTGATTTTTGGTTATCCATGTACATGCAAAGACGGGAAATACGAAATTGTTCAAGGGTTGGACATTGACGAATTTGCCGCCGAAAAAATCAAGGCGACGGAAAAAGAACTCCGCGAAGAACGCGCCGCTGTCGAACATCTTTTCAGTGAAGAAATGCGTAAAGCAGGGTAGTCTTTTTTCTGTAAATAATATTTGACACATATAAACATAATCCATTACAAAAACGGATTATGAGAAATATTCCATTTACAATGAGCTTGCGCGAGGCGCATCGCGGTACTGATTTTTCGAAACTTGTGAAATACGGGGACATATGGGCACCGTTGAATATTGCCGCCGGTGACATTATGCGTGCGGATCTTGCGACGCATTATAAATTTAGTCACCTTCGCACCGATTCTATTGGCCTCGATGCTCAAAAGGACCATGACCCTAGAAGAGATGGGTTTGTAAACTTCAACCAACATGCAGGGTTGTTTGACCCGGACAGCAAATTTCAACCGTTGCCACGTAATACAGTTGTCCTTGGTTTTGATTTGGATGTTGAAACCTATGATGTCCGGTATGTTCGGTTGGCAAGGTTCTCGTATAATGTTGATAAAAGTCGCGACCCCTTAACAGAACCTCAATTTTTCGAGGATGATATTCGCCATTTTGCAAAACCGGTCACGTTAGAGGGACGTCGTATTAATTTCGCCTTTTTCGACACGGGTGAAATTGGCCGTATGTGTGATAGAACGGGCATTATTACATCTGAAAAAGTAATCGAAAGAATAAAAGATGCATTAACGGCATCTGAAGATGAGCGTCATTACATACCTAAATGCGGGTTGGAGGGCACATTATTTGTTCCTGCGATCGACCCTAGGAAATGGCGCGAGGCCACTGACTTTGAATTGGCTGAAAATGATCATCCTGATTATAAGGGAATGAATTTCTTTGACCTTGATGAAGAGTCTCAAAACGAGTTGATCGAAGATGCATTATGGGTGATGGCGGAACGTGTGAACACACGTCGTCATCAGTTTTTTCACGAGCGGGATTTATTATATCAGGCGGAAAGACGCATCAAGCGTAAGGTCAGGGATTCTGTGCGTAAGGCCGCGATTCGCCGTATGGGGCTTGATCGTTTTGACCGTGGCGTCCGCCAAGATATTATTGGGTCAGTCATCGATGATATTGATCGTGCAGATAAAGCGTTGGTTGACAAATTTGCCGCCCTTGAAGATGAAGGCGAAATCAAAGCTGAGGTCTCGTTGGCTTCAGGAAAAAGGGCAAGCGTCAAAACATTATTGTCACGCGCTGTTGATAAATACCAGGCAGAGGCAGAGAGAAGAAAACGTCTTTTTACATACGCAAATCGCGGAGAATTGACCGCAGATTTAAGACAAGCTTTTGAAAATGTCGGCGTCGGAGGCCTTAAGAGAGAACCAAATATCGAAATTCCCGGCGATCTTTTTAGGTGGCGCTTTTTGATGTTGCGTGTGCCTGATTTACATGATCCTTCAAATTTTAGTGATGTCTCATATAGGCCATGTATTGTATGGGATGGATTTTGGTCATTAAACGAGCAAGGTGAACCAGAGCTTGCTGGACTAGAACTTTATCCGTGTACTCGTCATGCAGAGGATTTTTCATGGAAACTAGGTATTGAAACACCACTCAGGACAAAGAGCAAGAGAGCGTCTTTTCTAATCCCTGAGCTTTTGATCCGTGCCCCTATGAGTACAGAATATTTTCATCCGCAACAGCCCACGGTCAATAGCTTCCGTAATCTAAATGCCGGCGATCGCTATGGCTTTGAGGTCAAAAGAGAAATATTTGCCGAGCATAGAGGTGAGCCAAAGGTTTGGGGACTTCAGGAACGGCCGAAAAATTGGCTTCCGATAGATGACGAGGTGTTTTTTGAATTACCTGAGAATGCAATGCAATTTGCAAGGCGTAAAAAACCTAAACTTGGGGGAAGACGCATCGTTGCGATGTAATTGGTGGGTTGTACTGGGATTGAACCAGTGACCCCTTGCGTGTCGAGCAAGTGCTCTACCCCTGAGCTAACAACCCTTTTTCTTGTCTTTTTCGTCCTTGATGTCGTTACTCGTCACTCGTGTATTTTCATACACTTCATTCCTCGTGCCTAATCAAGAACAAAAAATCCTACGAAAAATATGAACATAGAAATAATTGGTCGCGCTAAGAATTGCAAGCCTAATTTTCCAATGTTTTTTGAACCTGCGCGACAATATCATTGAGGTGAAAAGGTTTGGCAATGACGGTGGTTTTATTATCCAGCTGTGATGCCATGCCGGTAAACCCGGTCATGAACATGATTTTGATGTCAGGATTGGCGCATATGGCCTTTGTCGATAATTCTACACCGTCCATATTCGGCATCACGATATCGGTGA
>CAJXOI010000211.1 GCA_913057885.1 uncultured Micavibrio sp. | reverse complement strand
AAACGTGCAGCGGGCGATTCATCCCGATACAAAAATAATTTGTGATATCTACCAAAGCCGAAATGGGACGCAGGCCAATCGCCTCTAACTGTTTTTTCAACCATTCTGGGCTTTCGCCATTCTTTACACCCTTTATATGACGACCCAAAAAATGCGGGCATGTTTCCGGCGTATCCGTATACACCTTGATTTTGGTTTCAAATTTTTCATCAATGGTTGGGCGTTCAGGTTCAATAAAACGGCCACATCCTGCCGCGGCCAAATCCCGCGCAATGCCCATAATCCCTGCACAATCCGCACGATCGGGGGTCAAGGCAATTTCAATCACAACATCGTCTAGCCCCTCGAACACATCGCGGATGGGTGTACCAATATCGAATTGGCCATCCAATTCGATAATGCCGTTATGTTCATCGGAAATGCACATCTCCCGCTCTGACACCAACATCCCGTTTGATTCTTGCCCGCGGATTTTCCCTTTTTCCAAGGTCACATCCAACCCAGGGATATAAGCCCCCACAGGCGCAAAAATTCCCATCATGCCCGCCTTGGCATTAGGCGCACCACAAACAACCTGAACAACGCCGTCTTCGGTTTCAACCTGACAAACCTTTAATCGATCAGCATCGGGATGTTGTTCGGCTGATTTGACATGTGCCACCTTGAACGGGGCATAAATTTCTGCCTTATTTTCAACCTCCTCAACCTCCAATCCAAGGTCGGTCAGCCTTTCAATAATAATTTCCGTTGTGGTGTGGTTGGGCGCGCTTGTGTCCAAATATTGTTTCAGCCAACTCAGTGTGAATTTCATAATATGTCCTTCGGTAGATCTTTTAGTCTTTTAGCAGATGCAATTGCACCGTGGCAAGGTGGCGTTTTACGCTGCCCCACAATCTGTGCGCCTTGACCATCAATTTCTCGTACGGCGTAATATCATCGGCATATTTTTTGCGATCCCCGATCGAGCTGTAAAATGGGCTATTTTGATCAAAACAAAAATCCGCCGTAATAGGATAGGGCAAAATACAATGAACGGTTATGCCGTGGTCATAAGACCGATCCATCATAATATCGATTGGCGTGAATAGCCTTTCACAATATTTTTCCAAAATCGCCGCGCCGTGTTTGGAAATCACATACCCCGCCGTATCCAATGGCCCATAGGCCAATCGATAGAGATTATAATCATCCTTGATAGATGTCACTTTTTTCTTTGGACGGTTTTGTTTGCCCGTTAGTTTCAAGAAATGAATCGTGGCCAAATCAATCTTATCCAACAGATCGTCAATATTGGTTTCGATCGTTATGTCATCTTCCAAAATAATGTAATGATCGGCATCTGTATCCTGTTGCAATTGCCGCCATAATGTAATGTGACTAAGGGCGCAGGCCTTTTCCGTTGGCAACATACCCCGACCTGAAAAACGGCGGGCGTTTTGTTCATTGTATTTTAATTGCGCTTCGTCAAAGGTTGCGGGCGTGATGGCATCAAAAATCTGAATGTCTAAACCTGATTTTTCGGCCTGTTTTAAAACATGATCACGGCGAAAATCATTCGACGCGACATTGATTGCGAATGTTTTGATTTTTTTCAATTTAGTCTCTTTTTTATTTATCGCGTAAATCTGTAAACGGCTTGGTTTTTACTTTTGTACGATGATCCTCATTACCGACAGAGCCATCCGGTTCTTTGCCATGAAAATATAATTTTTGCCACCCTTGCTTCAACGCTTCAGGGTCTTTCTCTCTTTTCAATTTGGAAAAGGCATCGCGCATTTTTGACCACATTGAAAATCGTGAATATAAATCTTTTTCCTCAACAAGCCATTTGATTTCAGGCTCCATACTTTCAACAATGCTGGTATCAATCGGCATTAAAAAGCAAAAGGGCTCATCCTTTTTAAATGTCACTGGAACATTGGGTTGGGTGAATTTCCAATTCATCGTAAAGGAATAAGGCGACCAATCGGTTTCAACAACACCATTGAGGGGTTGAATGCCATTTTTAATATGATTGGGCGGCCCCGCGATCCATAGGCTAATTCCCTTTGGGGTTTGAAAAACCCCGCCAGAATGCCACGTGATTGTGCCATATCCAAACATAGATGAGGGCAGGTATTTATGACTGGGGTGATCTGTAAAAACCTTGACACTATCCAGTCCTGTGCCTCCGTCCCACATGGCTGTAAAATCAACAGGATTCAAAAGCACCCATCCATGGGCATTCGCCATCGCAAGCGGCAGACAACGATATGCAAATCGGGATGTTGTTTCATCCATCCATTCGCGCGACCGAGAGGCCGGAACAATTTTCGGGCCGTCTTTATTAGACGCAAAAAAGGTGAATTTATTTGTCACAGCACAAAATTAAACGATTTTTATAACCTTCACAACGCGTAAAAGCCGCTCACGTCCAACTTATGATCCCGCGGCAAGGTTGGGTTTGTTCAAAGGATCGGCGCCGTAATACGCATTCCACCGCGTGTCCCCTTCATAAAAACTCCGCACATCCGTGATGCCATATTTCAACATCGCCGGACGCTCCACCCCGATACCAAAGGCAAAGCCCTGATAACGATCCGGGTCAATCCCGCAATTTTTCAAAACATTGGGATGCACCATGCCGCACCCCAAAATTTCCATCCAATCCTTAGCCCCGCCCAGCTGTAATCCATCC
>CAJXOI010000210.1 GCA_913057885.1 uncultured Micavibrio sp. | reverse complement strand
ATCACCCAAGAATGCATTGATTTGGTCGAGGATCGATTTGCCAATCATTTTGGTGATCTGTACCCATTTTATTTTGCAGTGACACGTGATCAGGCGCTTTATGCCCTCAATAAATTTATTGAGGAGCGATTATCACAATTTGGCGATTACCAAGATGCCATGGTTCAGGGGGAGCCTTGGATGTTTCATTCGCACCTGAGCTTTTATATCAATTGCGGCTTATTAAACCCGCTTGAATGTATTGAAAAGGCCGAGGCGGCGTATCGCGATGGCAAGGCACCGCTCAACGCTGTGGAGGGTTTTATCCGTCAGATTTTAGGATGGCGGGAATATGTTCGGGGTATTTATTGGCTGAAAATGCCGGACTATGCAGATGAAAATTATTTGAATGCCAAGCGGAATTTGCCTGATTTTTTCTGGAGCGGGAACACAAAGATGAATTGTCTGCGTCAATGTATTTTGGAAACAAAGGAAAATGCCTATGCCCACCACATCCAACGATTGATGGTCACGGGGAATTTTTCTTTATTGGCCGGTATTGCCCCTGAACAAGTGAATGAATGGTATTTGATTGTCTATGCCGATGCCTATGAATGGGTGGAAATGCCCAATGTTTCGGGCATGATTCTTTTTGCCGATGGCGGTGTTTTGGCCAGTAAGCCCTATGCTGCGGGCGGGGCCTATATCAACCGCATGTCCGATTATTGCAAAAATTGTTCTTATAAGGTGAGCAAGAAAAACGGCCCCGATGCGTGCCCTTTTAATTACCTTTATTGGGATTTCTTTTTACGGCACGAGGATCAGTTGCGCGGCAACCCACGCCTCAATCATTCCTATGCAACGATTGATAAAATGGATGATGATAAACGCCAAGCCATCCAAGACGATGCCAAGCGTTTCTTTAAAAATATCGAGACCGCATGAAAAAATCCGACCTGCCCACCAAAATATGCCCTGTATGCAACCGTCCCTTTACATGGCGTAAAAAGTGGGAAAAAGTGTGGAACGAGGTGAAATATTGTTCAGAAAAATGTAAGAGAAATAAAAAATGAAATATCTTTTTTTAGTGTTCATTGTGGTTTTTGGGTTTAGCCAAACCACCGCGGCAGACACGCAGATTGATTTTGATATTGTCACTGTAGCCGATGGCCTTAACCATCCTTGGTCAGTGACCTTTTTACCTGATGGTGATTATTTGGTGACCGAACGCCGCGGAAAATTATGGCGTATCCGTCAAGGTGATGGATTACAAAGTGAAATCACAGGTGTGCCCGATGTTTATCACGCGGGGCAAGGCGGATTATTGGATATTAATCTAGACCCCGATTTTCAAAACAATGGATGGGTATATTTTTCCTATGCCGCAACAGATGATAATGACGACAGCATTTCCAATACCGAAGTTGCCCGCGCCAAATTCAATACGCGACAAAACCGTTTAACGGATGTTGAAGTTATCTTCCGTGCGCAACCAAAGGTGCGAGGAAGCAACCATTGGGGAAGCCGCTTGGCCTTTGCGAATGACGGCACGTTATTTATTACACTTGGTGAAAAATTCGATTTTATGGAAGAGGCACAAAACCCGTCCAATCATTTGGGCGCTGTGGTTCGCATCAATAAGGATGGTAGCATCCCAGGTGATAATCCCTTTGTTGGGCAAGATGGCAAAGCCCCAGAAATTTTCAGTTACGGGCACCGCAACCCACAAGGCATCTCCGTTCATCCTGAAACAGGGGATATATGGATCCATGAACACGGGCCAAAAGGTGGCGATGAAATCAATATCCTGAAAAGCGGGGCTAATTATGGATGGCCGGCCGTGACCTATGGTCGCTCTTATTGGGGTACGGAAATTTCCGATAAAACCACCGCCCCCGGTATGGAAGACCCGATTTTACATTGGACACCATCGATTGCACCAAGTGGCATGGCATTTTATACGGGTGATAAATTTCCTCAATGGCAGGGTGATTTGTTTGTCGGGGCCTTGGTCAAACGTCACCTGCGACGGGTCGACCTTGATGGTAAAGCAGTGATTGAACAAGAAGAATTACTGGGTGATTTGAATGCCCGCATCCGTGATGTGCGGCAGGGTCCCAACGGTCATATTTATATTTTAACTGATGAATCAAATGGCAAGCTTTATCGGCTAGAGCCTCAGTAATTTTCCAATACCTAAAATAATAAACCCCGCCACAATTCCCGGTGCCACTTCATAGGTAATATCATTTAATCCGGCAAACCGCCATGCCATCATAGCGACCAATCCACCCAACATCATCATAATAGAGAGGCGTTCTGAAACATCCTGCTTACAGGCCATGGCTATAATCAATGGCGCAAAACAGGCGGACAAGGCCGACCAGGCAATTAAAACAAGGCTGAACACACTATCCGGCCCGGCCAAAGCAATGGTCAAGGCAATAACCGTCACCACAACAGTTGCAATTTTATTAGCGATATAGCCGGAGAACCGATTAGGGGCGATGTCATTTGTAATTGAGGCGGAACAGCATAGTATTTGTGAATCAGCCGTCGACATAGTGGCGGCAAATAACCCGGCTAAAATCAAACCGACCAAAATCTCTGGTAATAATTCAATCGCCAATGTCGGTAAGGCCAGTTCCGCATCAAAACCGTCCGTTTCAGGAATTAAAAGCCGGGCGCATAACGCGACCGCAATCGTCATCACATAAAATGTTGTA
>CAJXOI010000209.1 GCA_913057885.1 uncultured Micavibrio sp. | reverse complement strand
ATATCCAACAATCAACAAGCTTTGGACGATTTGGATAAGATGGTTGATATGGGAATCCTTATCAAACCTGGGGACAGAAAAAATTCAAATTATTGCCTCAGAGGTTTGGGGCAGGCCCGCCCGACGCCTACAGCGCAAGAATTACGCCACACCGGATAGATTCGTCAGATTTTGGCCTATTTTCGATAAAAATAGACATGGTCTTGCCTTATTTGCCTTGTTAAATCATAGTGCTTTTAGAATTATACCGTTTAAGAGAGAGAGTGACACTATGAGTGAAGCACAAACATCAGCAAAAATTGCACTTATTGATGATGACAGGAATATTTTGACCTCTGTTTCCATTGCTTTGGAGGCTGAAGGCTTCGACGTTAAAACATACATGGAAGGGGAAGCTGCCCTGAAAGGGTTGGAGATGAACCCTGTCGACCTTGTGGTTTCCGACATTAAAATGCCGCGCATGGACGGGATGGAGGTTTTGACAAAGTTACGGGAAAAGTCCGCCGTTCCGCTTATCTTCCTGACTTCAAAAGATGATGAAATTGATCAGGTATTGGGTCTGCGCATGGGGGCGGATGACTATATCACCAAACCTTTTTCGCAACGTCTTTTAATCGAGAGAATTCGTGCCATCCTTAGGCGAAATGAAATGCGCGCGGCGGTAAATGACAACCCCGATGATGATACGTTGATCATTGTTGGTCCATTGCGCCTGGACGAAGATCGCCACCTTTGCACATGGAATGGCAAAGAAGTGAATTTAACTGTCACTGAATTTTTGTTGGTCAAATCATTGGCTTCGCGCCCAGGCCATGTCAAAAGCCGTGATTCCCTAATGGATATTGCCTATGGCGATGCGGTGTATGTTGATGACCGGACAATCGACTCGCACGTCAAACGAATCCGTAAAAAATTCAAACAGGTCGATGATGCCTTTGACCAGATCGACACAGTTTATGGTGTCGGCTATAAGTATAAGGAATAATGGCCCGAGACCGTATCTTATCGCGATTAACCCTCAAGATCATTGCCGTCAATGGGGTGGCATTGATCGTACTGGCCTTTGGATTGATCTATATGGGGCAGTATGAAAACAACCTTGTAAAAACAGAATTAAAAACATTGGAACGTCAGGCGCGCGTTTATGCCGGTGCCATTGCCGAGGCGGCGCAGGTACAGGGCCCGATCCTGATGCAAGGAGAGCGCGGAGCGCGTATTTTAAGATTCGATCGTCTAGCACGATTTCCCGCCCGAAAGATGATACGCCGTCTTGGTGAAACCACAAATAGCCGTATCCGACTTTACGATTTTGATGGCACCTTGATGGGCGACAGTGAGTGGTTATCCGGCCCTGCAGGCGTCATCGACATGGGGCCATCAACAACCAATCGCGATGAACAGCTTCAAAAAACCTTTAACGAGTCATTGGATTTTATTCTGTCGCTTTTACCATCAACGTTAAAATTGGAAACCTATCCGTCTCATAATCAAACGGCATTGACGGGGTATACCTATATCGATGTGAAAAAGGCGCTTGAAGGTGAAACTTCTTGCACGCCGTGGCTTGATGATAATGGTGAATTATTGCTCAGCGCTGCCGTCCCGGTGACCAACATGGGGCGGGTGATGGGCGTCGTTTATTTAACACGGGATGGTTCACAAATCGAGATGGCGATTCAACAAATGAAGCGGGATGTTTTATCCATCTTCTTCTTGGCCCTTATTATCACAGTGATTTTATCACTTTACCTATCGCGTACAATCGCAAGTCCACTAAAAAAACTTGCAAAAGCATCGGAAAATGTCCGCATAAACTATGGGCGCGGGGCAAAATTACCCGATTTATCAAAACGTAAAGATGAAATTGGCGATTTGTCTTTTGCCCTGAAAACCATGACGGATGCCTTGGGTCAACGACTTGATTCGATCGAGGCGTTTGCCGCGGACGTTGCGCATGAACTAAAAAACCCCCTGACCTCCCTCCGTTCCGCCGTAGAAACCGTCGCGATTGTGAAAAACGAAGAGGACCGCCAACGCCTTTTGGATGTTATTTTACATGATGTAGAACGGTTGGACCGCCTTATCAGCGATATTTCAAAATCATCCCGCTTGGACGCCGAATTATCGCGTGAAGATATGGATGTGTTTTGCATGCGCGATATGTTGCGCGATATATGCGAGCATTATGGCGCGGAATTGAGCCTGCCCGCCAATGACGGTGTTTGTATTAGGGGTGTTGAAATCCGCATGGGTCAGGTATTTGATAATTTACTGTCCAATGCCAAATCCTTCTCAGATGAAATCTTTGTCAATGTTGAAAAACAGGGCATGGATTGGCACATCACGTTTTCAGATAACGGGCCCGGCATCCCCGATGCAAAATTGAAAACAATTTTTGAACGGTTTTATACGGAACGTCCCGAGGGAGAAAAATTCGGCAATAACTCCGGCCTTGGTCTCGCCATTTGCAAACAGATTATCGAAGCACACGGAGGCGAAATATTCGCTGAAAATATTTACGACGATAATGGCGAAAAAAATGGCGCTCGGTTTACGATTATTTTAAAATCGGTCTAAATGTCCAAACAAAGCACCACCCGCCCGATACTTTTTATCACCGGCCTTTCAGGGGCAGGCATTTCAACAACGCTTAAAGCGTTAGAAGATGTCGGGTATGAGGTTTTTGACAATTTCCCTCTCTCACAAGTT
>CAJXOI010000208.1 GCA_913057885.1 uncultured Micavibrio sp. | reverse complement strand
CCAACGCCTGACGGACAAGGGAATTGCGTGGGGCTGTATCGGTAAAGAAAGACAACACTTCTGGACGGCTAAAAAAGCCAAATTAGAAAAAGCGCGAAAATTGGTAACCGCCTTGTCGGCAACACCCAATGAACTGGAAAAATTCGGCATTGATGTGAATAAAGACGGTAAACGCCGCAGTGTCATGGAAATTTTGAATTACCAAAATGTAACATTGGAATCCCTGTCGCGAATTTGGCCAGAATTGGCAGAGATTGGCAATGACATCGCCGAGCAAATCCAAATTGATGCGCAATATGCGGGGTATATTGAGCGGCAAATGGCGGATATAGAGGCGTATCGTAAAGATGAAAACCTGATTATACCAAATTGGATTGATTACACAACGATTGGCTCGCTGTCGTCTGAGGTGATTGATAAGTTACAAACGGCGAGGCCGGAAACGTTGGGTGCCGCTGCGCGCATTCCCGGAATTACGCCTGCTGCTGTAATAGCTCTTCTCCGCCATGTTAAGAAGCGTCATGCTGCCTGAAGGTCGTTTGCAGCTTTATTGCGATCTATTGCTTCAATGGCAGAAATCAATCAATTTGATCGCGCCCACAACGGTGGGCAATGTATGGGAGCGTCATTTTGTGGACAGTGTTCAATTGCTGGATTTTATTCCAAATCATGCCCAGACCATTTGTGATATTGGTTCCGGTGCGGGGTTTCCCGGGATGGTGCTTGCGATTATGCGGCCCGATCTTCAGTTTCATCTTATTGAATCGGACGCCCGCAAGTGTGCTTTTTTACAAACTGTTTCACGTGAAACAGTTTGTAAAAATGTGGTTATTCACAATGACCGGATTGAAAATGTCATTGGTGATATTGACGGGGATCTTATAACTGCACGCGCGCTGGCATCATTGAAATCTTTAATTGACTATTGTTATCCTTCACATCAAGACTTTTTGCTGCTCAAAGGCAAAAATTGGCGGGACGAAGTTTCAGGCGCGCAAAAGAAATATCAATTTGATCTCACTGACCATGTTTCCAAAACAGATGCCGAGGCGCGCATTTTAACTGTGGGTAAGATTGTCGAAATTTAAGTTATCGATTGCCTGGGAATCTATGAATTCGTTATGTTTGAAGGCATAAGGAGACGAATTCATTATGCCTGTATCTGATCAATCCCCTCGCATATTTGCCATTGCTAATCAAAAAGGTGGTGTTGGTAAAACAACAACATCCATCAATCTTGCCACATCTTTGGCTGCCGTTGGAAAACGCGTATTGCTGATTGATATGGATGCACAAGGGAATGCCTCAACTGGTTTAGGTGTGAAAAGATCAGAGCGGGAGAACAGTTCTTATAACCTGCTCTTTGGTGAAAAGATGGTTGAGGAGTGTGTCGTTGGTACAAAAGTGCCACGTCTGTCGATTATTCCCTCATCTATGCATTTGTCTGGTGCTGAGGTTGAGCTTGTCACCGCCCCCAATCGTGAATTTTTGATGCAGCAGGCCTTGCAACATATTGAAAACAAATATGATTATGTGGTTATCGACTGCCCGCCGGCGTTAAATTTGACAACGCTTAATATTCTGGTGGCGTCCGACGCGGTTATTGTGCCATTACAATGTGAGTTTTATGCCTTGGAGGGATTGGCGCATCTTACAAAAACAATTGATCGGGTTCGATCTAGCTTTAATCCCAGGCTTGAGTTACACGGGGTTGTATTGACGATGTTTGATGTTCGTAACCGTTTGTCGTCCATGGTTGCGAATGATGTGCGCGGGTATTTTGGAGACAAGGTCTATCAAACAGTTATTCCTCGAAATGAGCGTGTTTCTGAGGCGCCATCTTATGGGTTGCCCGCTATTGTTTATGATATGCGATGTGCGGGATCGCAGGCCTATATTCAGTTGGCAAAGGAAGTCATTAAGCGTGAAAAATCCATATTGCAGAATGAGCGAGCCGTTGCATGAGTGGAGAAGATAAGGATGATTTGAACCCCCGCAACCGTGGCCTTGGTCGTGGGCTAGACGCTCTGTTTGGCGAAGATGACCAGTTGAATGTTTCACGTGAAACAGATGGTTTTTCTGAAGAAGATTTTTCTGCTAATGATGTTGTGGGCGTTGATTTGGGGCGCAGAACGCTGCCTGTTGAATGGTTGCGGCCTTGTATGTTTCAGCCTCGTAAAAATTTCGATCAGGATGCATTAGAGGATTTGGCAAAATCAATCGGTATGCACGGCATATTACAACCCCTGTTGGTGCGTCCTGTTGAAGATGAAGATAATCAATATGAAATTATTGCGGGGGAGCGTCGTTGGCGCGCGGCGCAAATCATTCAACTCCATGAAGTGCCCGTCACTGTGCAATATTTGGACGATGAAGCTGTTTTGGAGATCGCGCTGATTGAAAACCTTCAGCGAGAAGATTTAAATCCAATTGAAGAGGCGCTTGCCATGCAGAAATTAATGGATGAGTTCGGTCACACACAAGAAAAACTCTCTGTTTCTATCGGAAAAAGCCGCTCTGCCATTGCAAATATTTTGCGTCTTTTACAGTTGCCAGACGTTGTTCAAGATATGGTTCGTCACGGTGATATTAGTGAGGGGCACGCGCGAACACTTGTTGGTCAAGAGAATGCCGAAGAGCTTGCGAGGCAGATTGTAACTGACAATTTGTCAGTTAGGGCGGCCGAGAATCTCACAAAATCTAAAAAAACAAAAAAAACAAATCCTAAGCCCGATAAGGGCG
>CAJXOI010000207.1 GCA_913057885.1 uncultured Micavibrio sp. | reverse complement strand
CATCGCATCTTGAGGTGTGCACATGACGGGAACACCCTTCATGCTTTCATATGCAAAGGCGCCTTTATGGTCCTCATGCCCATGGGTCACCGTAACCAAATCAATATCTTTTTTAAACGCGCGAATACCTGGAATACCAGCCGTTATTGGGGATCCATCACCCGTCATTTTTAAGCCGAAATCGTGCATAATAGTCACACTGCCAAACCGAATTATTTTACAAGCGCCAATTTCATTACCAAAATCACCCACAAGTGGTTCATGTCTATTTCCGGCATAAGATGTGATAGTAAAGCGTTTATTATCGGAATCTTGTCGGTGAACAATATCCATCATACGATCGGATAAATGATTCTCACTTAGCGCTATGGCTGGTAAAGGCATATTCCCCTGTCGAACCCGACTGACCATTTTATTAACGGCAGACAACATCCGCATTTGTTGCAATGGACTCTCGGTCAGGCCATCGATTGATCCCAATAAAAGATTGCGAAGCGAAAACGATTTCTTATCACCGTTTTTTGTTTTTTGAATACTGATATCAACCATCTTAATTGACGATTGTACCTCTGCCTCATCACTATCTGATGATTCAATGGACATTTTCAGGTCAAAATTATCATCATATTTTGTAAGCGTGACAGAATTATTAAAATGCTTGCGTGTTTCGATATGGCTCGCGGGAATAACAATCTCTTCATCCTTGCCAGTCATCATCATTTGATAAGCGTTCTGCGATACGCCTAAAAGGGCTTTGAGCATGTCTTCATCCTCAGGCAAAGTTACAAACTCCGCCTTGCGACCTTCGGCTAGTGCAGCAAAGTTAAAGTCTAATTCTCCATCGGTCCGCATCCCCTTGAATGGAATTGCTTTGCCAATATAACTTTCAAGGCCCACATCATTGATAATTTTTGCAAGCGGTGGAAATTTATTATCTTTTAACTTTTCATGGATCGATTGAACTGCCTGCAAGGCTGCACGGACTGCGTCTTGATTTTCACAATCTACATGGCGCCCTGCAATCTCAAGAGACGTTAAGCCACCATCTTGATCACATTTGATTTTGACAAGGTCTATGACCCCGGTTTCATCAGACGGCATGCGATACCAATAAGACAGAGTGAGAGATTTTGGATTTTTTGTTTTTGACCACGTTTTTGTGCGCGATTTGACAATCACGGCACCGCCCGTTTGCGGTTCAATTCGTCCTTGAGTGAATAGTAATTTTTGGCGCCAAATCGGTAATCCAAGATCACCTAAACGCAGTCGTACTTTACTCTCTTTTGAAGGGGTTCTCTTTGTTTGTATTTTTTCTTTTGTTATTGTCACCTTCTTCTCCCTATTCGTGTGACCTTATTTATCCGCCTAAAGGTGTCAGTTTCAATCCTGATCTAGGCTTTTTTTGATCATTTGTTTTTGCGCGTTTTATAGCATCCTTGGCGTCTCTATAACGTTTATCCAACCCACTCAAGTCACGTCCCGTCATCCAATCGGCGCAATTTGCCAAAATATAATCTTCGATTTCTGTGAAACGCCTGTGATATCGTTCCGGCCCACCGCCAACATAATATCCACCAATCAAACTTTCCTCTGTCGTTGTAAAGTCGATATTTTTTCCAGATTGTACATTGAAGTCATGAGAAAAACGCGCCTGGTGAATTTCAAGCATCCGCGCCAATGTTCTAACCTTCACAGGTGATTCAATATTTGCCTCAACGCAATGTTGAACTTCCTCGTATAAGGCTTCAATACGATCGGCCAATGAAATGGGTTTTAAGTCATACCCCAAAACACGTAAATTCGTTTTGCCAATATCGTCACGCCCATCAATCATACCGCACTGAGCCAGTGTTGCCCGCATCATATTTTGTACCATGTGATCAGATTTCGCCCATAAAGGATCACTGAAAATGACGGTCGTTGCGGCAAAATCAATCAAGATTTGATCTCTAAGCTTTCGTCCCTCAGGCGTGGTTTTTGGTTCGTCAGGTTTGGATGTCAAATCAGGCAAAGTCTCATAAAGTGCATCTAAAGCACGCAGGTCATATTGATTAATGATGTTGGGACGACCGCCACCAGTTTGCAATGATTGAGTGACATAAGCCGCCTCTGTTTTTTCCATAGCCTCTAGTGCTGGGCGGATTATATCATCCTCCATTTGAAAGGATTTTTTTGGTGTTTGTGGCAACAAAGAAATATCCGCAATGCCATTTGCCTCGGCAACGGCTTGGGCAAAGCTGTTTTTTTCAACATCTGTAAAAATAAGCGTGTGGCCCAAAGATGCGTATCCATGGCTTAAAGTTTCAAGTCCTCCAAAAAATGTTTCAATCGCGAAGCCTTCACGATAACTTGGGACATCATCAACCAGGTGGTCATCGAAAATTTTCGCGGTGTTATGCAGAACTTTACGCAAATGTGTTTTCTGCCTTTCAAATCGCCTTAGATGCTCACCCGATCTTGTGCTTGGAATAGGCAGGGATTCTGTGGGGGTCGCAATAATTTGCAAGTCAGGGTTGTGATGAATGTGACCCATATATTGCGTCGGATCTTCCAGTCGAGACAGGCTTCCCTGCACCAATGGATTTTTAGTGTCAAGGTCCGGTCTTTCAATCGTATAAGTTTTTTTCGCAATTCCTTCTTGCCAAGCTGTTTGCAAATGAGTCGGCAGCGGGTCAATCCATCTTTTTTCACTTTGCGGAACATGATGTATAAACCAGGATTGCAGCATTCCCTCCATCACCGGTATCAGAGCTTTGATAAGG
>CAJXOI010000206.1 GCA_913057885.1 uncultured Micavibrio sp. | reverse complement strand
GTTGGGCAGCGGCCCTTACAAAATATCTGATATTGATGCCGGGCGGTCGATTACTTATGAACGGGTGGCTGATTGGTGGGCTGCGGATTTGCCCGTCAATAAGGGGCGGTATAATTTTGATGAAATCCGTGTGGAATATTACCGTGATCAGACTGTTGCGCTTGAGGCGCTCTTTGGTAACGAATATGATTTTAGGCAGGAATATACCGCCAAAACATGGGCGACGGCCTATGACAATGAATTGGTGAAATCGGGCCGTATCGTTAAAGAAAAAATTCGTCACCAACAACCGGCGGGGATGCAGGCCTTCATCATGAATCAGCGTCGCCCTGTGTTTCAGGATCGGGAGGTTCGTCGCGCCCTCCAATTGGCGTTTGATTATGAATGGTCAAATAAACAATTTGCTTTTGATGCCTATACGCGCACGGATTCCTATTTCGAAAATTCTGAATTGGCGTCAAGCGGCATTCCAATGGGGCGGGAAAAAGAAATCCTGATGCAATTTGCCGATCAATTACCAAATGAAATTTTTTCCGTGCCTTATACAAACCCAACAACGGACGGATCAGGCAATAACCGTAAACAATTGCGACAGGCCATGCAGATTTTGGATGATGCCGGATACAAACTTGGCCCCGATAAAATTCGTGTGCACGAAGAAACAGGACAACGATTGTCATTTGAAATCATGCATCGTCAGCCCGAATTTGAACGATGGGTTTTACCCTTTATTCAAAACCTGCGCCGTATTGGGGTAGAGGCAACATTCCGTGTCATTGATACGCCGCAATTTGTCGACCGCATGACCAATTTTGATTTTGATATGACAGTTGGCGGGGCGGGACAATCATTGTCACCGGGCAATGAACAAATGGAATATTGGCATTCAACCCGGGCCGATATGCCGGGGTCGCGTAATTATATGGGGATCAAAGATCCTGTTGTGGACGAGCTTGTACAAATGGTGATTAACGCACCAAACCGTGAAGAATTGATTGTACGCACACGGGCGTTGGACCGTGTGTTGTTATGGGGGTATTATTCCATTCCGCAATGGCATATCAATTCATGGCGCGTGGCCTATTGGGATAAATTTGGCAAACCTGATAATCAGGCCCCGTATGCCCTTGGCGAAATTGATACATGGTGGGTGAAGGAATAAGTAAAAATCATGAGTAAAATTGTAGAGTTAAGAAAACAGCAAAGCAAAATTATTCGTGAAGTCGTCAAAACAGGCGGCACGAGGGATGATTTTAAACGTCTTGGGCGTATTGGGCGCAAAATTGAACAAGAATTATTGCCAAGGCGTATAAAAAACATGCGCCGTGAACTGGCCTGTCGACCACGATAACAACATGACAAAAATCGCCATCATCATTCCTGCGCGTTATGGATCAACTCGGTTTGAAGGGAAACCCCTTGCATTGATCAATGGTAAGGCGATGATTGACCATACGGTTGGTGTGGCCCGCGCCGCTGTCAAAGATTATAAAAATGCGACCATCCTTGTCGCCACGGATGACAAACGGATTGCCGATCATTGCACTGCAAAAGGTGTTGAGGTTTTGATGACATCCGAAAATTGTAAGACAGGGTCCGATAGGGTTTTAGAGGCCGCCATCAAATTATCGGACGAGCCTGATATCGTGATTAATCTTCAGGGGGATGCACCTCTCACCCCCGTATCGGCACTTCGCAATGTCATCCGTGAATTTTCGGCCAATCCTAAGGCACAGGTTGTAACACCCGTTCAGCAATTGGCATGGAATGACCTTGACCGTTTGCGTCGGAATAAACAAACTACACCGTTTAGCGGAACTACTGCCGTGGTTAATAAACATGGACGTGCCCTATGGTTTTCAAAAAATATTTTGCCCGCTATTCGTAAAGAAGACAAACACCGTCACGGCGGTGAATTGTCCCCCGTTTATCAACATCTGGGGTTGTATGGCTATAAATTGGACATCTTGAAAAAATTCGTCAATTGGCCCGAGGGAAAATACGAGGCATTGGAAGGGCTAGAGCAGCTTCGCTTTTTAGAAAATGATATCCCTATCCAATGTGTTGAAATTTCCGCGGACGAGGTTGTGCATAGCGGCGTTGATTCCCCCGAGGATATCCCCCGCGCAGAGGCGATTATGCGATCACGGAAAATTGCATCATGACAAAAATTTTAATCATTCGGCATGGCAATACATTCAACCCTGATGAACCCGCACGGCGTGTGGGGTGCAAAACCGACTTACCATTAACGCAATCAGGAATTGAGCAAGCCAAGTTGCTGGGTCATTATCTTAAAAAAAATAATTTGAGGCCAAGCGCCGTGTTTGCATCCGAATTACAACGGGCGCAACAAACTGCGCAAATTATGTTGCATGCGGCTGGACTTTCCGAAGAAGTCGTGACCGATAAAAGTTTCAACGAAATTGATCATGGCCCGGATGAAAATAAAACCGATGCGGATGTTATTGAACGGATTGGGGAGCAGGCGTTAAGCGATTGGACGGAATTTAGTGTCGTGCCAGACGGATGGATTGTGGATCCGCGCGCCGTTCAACAATCATGGTTGGATTTTGCCCATCAGTGTGTTTCTGATCGTGCAGGGGATTTAACGATTGTGGTCAGTAGTGGTGGGATTATTCGTTTTGCGCCTGTCGTCCTTCCCGAACCTATTGAAAATCCAAAGGTCAAAACTGCGTCGATGTCGATGCTTTCGTATGATGGTGAAAATTGGTCATGTGATTTTTGGAACAAACGCCCAGAAT
>CAJXOI010000205.1 GCA_913057885.1 uncultured Micavibrio sp. | reverse complement strand
GCATGAGTGACGAAGAAGACAATATCGATAAAAAAGAAGATCAGGCGCCTGCCGAAGATGCTGCCGCAGCTGATGCGCAAGCTCAGGACGGTGGCGAGACAGAGGCCGAGGCCATGGCCGCTGAAATGGCCGACGGGATCAAGCTTGAAGATATGAATAACATGGGCGATGACGAAGAAGACGGCGAAGACGAGTTTGCCCCCGGCGAACCAATGGCCAAGGACGTCGAGGCCATTTATGATATTCCCGTTCAAATTTCAGCCGTTTTAGGCCGATCCACTATGCAAGTTTCACAATTGTTGAAACTTGGTCGTGGTGCGGTTGTAGAGCTTGACCGTAAAGTTGGGGAAGCCATTGATATATACGTGAATAACCGTCTTGTTGCACGTGGTGAAGTTGTCGTTGTGGATGATAAATTGGGTGTAACCATGACAGAAATTGTAAAGGCTGATCGGACGTAATGGCTGAGTCACAGGCCAACTCCCAACAAGCCGGAATTAAGCTTGCAATTGAAAAGCCAATTGCAAAGATAGATTACCCTACGATTTTTGGTCTCGTTATTGCCTTTTCATTAATTGGTGCTGCACTGGTTTTTGGTGGCTCAATCGCATCATTTTTTAATATCCCCGCTGCGTTGATCGTCATTGGTGGAACCGTCGCCGTAACCAGTGTATCCTATCGCGCTGAGGATTTGTCAAAGGCAAGCTCTATATTATCTGCATCTGTATTTTATCATATTCGTAACCCGAAATCGGTTGCCCTTCAATTGATGGATATCGCCGTTTTGGCCAAGCAAAAAGGTGTATTGGCTGTTTCACAACAAGAAGAAGAACTGAAGAAAGATAACTACATCGCACATGCGATGCGTTACATCACCGATGGATACAAAACCGAAGATGTTTTACAAATTCTGACGCATGATATGGATGCTTTGATCGAGCGTCATAAAACCGGGGCCAGCATTATTCGTCGCGCATCCGAGGTAGCCCCAGCAATGGGTCTAATTGGGACATTGGTTGGTTTGGTACAAATGCTGTCGCAACTCAATGATCCTTCGACCATTGGCCCCGCGATGGCGGTGGCTTTGTTGACGACATTTTACGGGGCAATATTGGGAACGGTGGTTTTGGCGCCGCTTGCGGCCAAACTGGAACGCAATGCCTCTTTAGATGTGATGATTAAGGATCTGGTGCTTTCAGCTGCCGTATCCATTTCTAAACAGGAAAGCCCCCGTAAATTGGAAACAATTCTGAATGCCGCTCTTCCCCCCGACTCTAAAATTGTCTATTTCAAATAACCTTGACGTGTTATGATTTTATTCCTATAATGGCTTTATGTCATGGCGGTCATTCAATCTGATAAAATTATGTGGTTCTTGTGGTCACCCTCTTTAAAATCAATGAGTTAAGTTGTAAAATTGTGACCACGGTAACCACGGTATAAAAAACACTGTATCTCTTTTGCCGTGTGGTTTAAAATTTCAGAGAAAAAAGGATTACACATGCGTCTTATGATTGTTGGGCATTTAGAGGGCTATATTTCAACCGCGGGAAAAATCGCCCTGCAACGCGGGGCTAAGGTCACACATTGCGAAGATATAGAGGAAGCCCTCGGCGCGATGCGCACAGGCAAGGGCGCAGATGTCATTATGGTTGACATCAAACAAAATATTGCCAAATTCATCCAATCGCTTGAGGCCGAGCGATTTAGCACCCCTGTCGTTGCCTGCGGTATTGGGACGGACACGCCATCGGCCGTTAAAGCCATTCAAGCCGGTGCAAAAGAATATGTCCCACTGCCTCCTGATTCTGATCTTATCGCAGCTGTCCTCGAGGCCGTAACACAGGAATCAACCTCAATGATCGCGAATGATCCGTCAATGAAGGCTTTGCTTCAAATGGCAGATAAATTTGCCCCGTCGGAGGCAACCGTCTTTATCACGGGGGAGAGCGGGACGGGTAAAGAAGTGATGTCACGATATATCCATGACAAATCAAAACGCGCCAACGGCCCGTTTGTGGCCATTAACTGCGCTGCTATCCCCGAAAATCTGTTGGAATCTGAATTATTTGGACATGAAAAGGGGGCATTCACAGGCGCCGTTGCCCGCAAACTTGGAAAGTTCGAAGAAGCCAATGGCGGGACATTGTTATTGGATGAAATTTCGGAAATGCATCCATCGTTGCAGGCCAAAATGCTCCGCGCTCTTCAGGAGCGCGTTATTGACCGTGTGGGTGGGAAGGCCCCCGTAAAAGTTGACGTCCGCGTTATCGCCACATCCAACCGCGATATGCAGAAATTTGTCGATAGCGGTGATTTCCGTGAAGATTTGTATTTCCGCCTGAATGTTGCACCTTTGAACCTCCCTGCCCTGCGCGACAGGCCTGAAGATATCATCCCATTGGCACAATTCTTTGCCGATAAATATGCCGATGTGAATGGTGTCGCAAAGAAGAAAATTTCTGCCGAGGCCGCTTCAAAAATCAAATCATCGAAATGGCGCGGGAATGTTCGCGAATTGGAAAATACCATGCATAGGGCAATCCTGATTTCCAGTGAACATGAATTAGAAGCCGATGCAGTGCATCTGTCTGACAGCCCTGACTCAGCCGCCGAGGCGCAAGAAAAAAACGAAGGCGGAACGCTTGCCAACATGGAAAAAACAATGATCCTCAATACCATTGACCAATGCCTGGGCGATCAAGCCAAGGCTGCAAAAATTCTTGGAATATCACTTGCAATTCTTCGTAAAAAGTTGAAAAATTAT
>CAJXOI010000204.1 GCA_913057885.1 uncultured Micavibrio sp. | reverse complement strand
CGTGCGTAAGGCCGAAGCTAATTTGAGCGAGATTGCCGCAACCATCAATCGCCTGAGTGAAAGTCGGCGGATTTTGTCAGAACAACTGCAAATTACCCGGGATTTGGTGGCCAAAAATGCGATGCCGCGTGTCGAGGCGCTTAATCAAGAACGTGAATTTTCAGACATAAGTGGGGATTTAAATGCCGCAACAGAGAGGCGAACAGGTCTGCGATCCGATTTGGCAACGGCACAAAATAAACGGGCTGAAACATTGGCGCAGTTCAAATCAGAGGCCTTGGCAGAACTAAGCGAAGTGAAAACAAGATTATCCGCCATGCAGGAGTCCTTGACCGCGGCAGGTGACCGCGTTGATCGAACCGAATTGCGCGCCCCGTCTGCGGGGATTGTGAAAACGATTAATCAAAAAACTATCGGCGGGGTTGTCGATCCATCAATGAAGTTAATTGAAATAGTACCTTTGGACGAAGACCTGAAAATTACTGCAAAAGTGGCGCCTGCGGATATTGCCTTTATCGAGGTGGGACAGGATGTGAATGTCAAAATCACGGCATATGACCCGCAAAAATTTGGATCGTTGCGAGGACAATTAATGCGCATTAGTGCCGATACGATTGAAGATAAAGAGGGGAATATCTTTTTTGAGATTGATGTGCGAACCGATAAAAATTATCTGGGCACGCAGGAAAATCCTCTGCCCATTATTCCCGGAATGGTGGCGGAAACGGAGGTCATAACGGGTAAACGGACAATCTTATCCTATATGGCGAAACCATTTCTGCGCGCACGCGACCGCGCCATGACGGAGCAGTAATTCCATGAAAATGATTCCTAAAATTGCCCTATCGAAATGGACGCAATTTATCATTTTGATGATTTTTGTTTTATGTCTAACGGTGTCTTCTTTTTTTGATTTTACTGCTAAGGAACGCTTGCAATTTCTGTCATTTGATACTTTTAACAAGATTGATCCGCGCCAACCCACTAATGATGTAATGATCGTTGATATTGACGAAGAGTCATTGCGCATATTGGGACAGTTTCCATGGCCTAGGGATATTGTCGCAGATTTGGTTAAGCGCATGAAAGGGTATGGTGCAAAAGTGATTGCGTTTGATATGGTTTTTGCCGAACCTGACCGTGCCTCTCCCCATTTACTGGCTGATGAAATTGGTGTCCCTGCCAACGCATTGCGCAATAATGACATGGTGTTGGAGGAGGCAATAAAAGAAACCGGCAATGTTGTCACAGGGTTTGTCGTCGCCAAACCAGAACAAACCCGCCGCGCCCCTTATGTCACTTCGCCTGTCAAAATCCGCAGAAGCGATCGGGAAGATTTATTGTCATGGGTTTTTCCATTGCGCGGGGCGGCAACAAATTTACCTGAATTTCCTGCGGCTGCGGCCGGAAACGGTATTTTTCTGGCGACGCCGTCTTCGGATGGGATTATCCGACAAATTCCACTTTTGGTGCGGTTTGATCAAACACTTTACCCGACATTATCGCTTGAAGCGTTGCGCGTTGCGGGTGATAAGCGTGAATTTTTAAAGGTTGGCCAAAATAAGGATGCAAACGCCCACACTGCCTATAACATTCAGGTTGGTGAACAGGATCTCAATGTCCCTATCGAGGCCGATGGCAAAATGTGGGTGAAATATCGCGATATGACCGATGATGATTATTTATCCGCCTATAAAATTCTGGATACGCGCTATCAAGATGAGGTCACAGAAAAACTCTCTGATAAAATCGTTTTTATCGGGACAAGCGCTGAGGGGTTAAAAGATATTCGGTCAACGCCGCTGAATATCTTTATTCCAGGTGTTGAAATCCATGTGAATGTGGCAGAACAAATCTTGCAAGGGGATTATTTGTACCGTTTTGATGCCATCGCCAAACAGATTGAGGCGTTGTTCATTTTTGTGGTTGGGTTTTTGATTGTGATCCTCTCCCTCAAAGCGGGCGCATTACCGCTCACATTTCTTATGTCTGGCGCTATTGTTGCTGCGGTATGGGGAAGCTTTGTGTCCTATGTCGATCATGGGTATTTGTTTGACCCAATCTATCCATCGTTGTGCGTGATCGCCATTTTTATGGTGACGACAATTTTGAATTATATCCGCACCGAAACACAGGCCAAAGAAGTCAAATCCGCCTTTGGGCACTATATATCCCCCGATTTTATGAAGGAATTAACGGATAACCCCGATAAATTGAAATTGGGCGGGGAGCAAAAAGAACTCTCCGTCATGTTTAGTGATATTCGCAATTTCACAACGATTTCCGAAAGCATGACACCCGAAGAATTGATCAACACGATGAATGATTTCCTTACGCCCATGTCCGACGTTGTGATGGGCACACGTGGTACAATTGATAAATTTATGGGTGATGCGATGATGGCGTTTTGGAATGCCCCGTTGGATGACGAAGACCATGCCCGCCACGCCGTGCAGGCCGCGCTCAAGATGCGGCATGCACTGACCCCCGTTAATCAGGCTTTGGCGGAAAAGGCGCGCAAAAACGGGACAATCCCGTTAAAATTGGCGGCGGGGATTGGCGTCAATACAGGACCATGTTCCGTGGGGAATATGGGGTCGAAACAACGCTTTGCCTATTCCGCATTGGGCGATGCGGTGAATTTGGCCTCTCGATTAGAGGGGCAGACAAAGGCCTATGGTCTCGACCTTTTGATTGGCGAAGAAACATATAACCAAGTGCGCGATTTTGCCATTGTTGAAATTGATAAAATCAAGGTGAAAGGAAAAACAAAACCCGTGCGCA
>CAJXOI010000203.1 GCA_913057885.1 uncultured Micavibrio sp. | reverse complement strand
TTTTTTCAAGCAGAAGACGGCATACGAGATGCATTTGTGACTGGAGTTCAGACGTGTGCTCTTCCGATCTGAATGATAATAATTTTAAGCGGTATTATAATTCCGTTATGGCCAAGGGAGAGCGGGTGATCGCCATTTCCGAATTTATTGCGGACTATACGCGCAACAATTTTGACATTGACCTGCGCAACCTTGTGACCATTCCGCGTGGTGTTGACCTTGATAAATTCCACCCTGAATTGGTGAAACCCGAACGGGCAATCAATTTGGCCAATCAATGGCGGATTCCTGATGGTGTGCCGATTATCCTCATGCCGGGGCGGGTCAGCAAGATCAAGGGGCATCATGTCCTGATCGATGCACTTGAAAAATTAGGACGGCGTGACATTTTTTGTGTGATGGTTGGCCCAAACCAGGGGCGTAACGAATTCCAAGACGAGTTGGAAAAAACAATCGAGGATAAAAATCTCTCGGGTATTGTGCGTATTGTTGATAGTTGTGATGACATGCCCTCGGCATATTCTTTGGCGTCTGTGGTTGTTGCGCCCTCAACCATTGCCGAGGGCTTGGGAAGAGTTCCCTTAGAAGCGCAGGCGATGGGCCGGCCCGTCATCGCGTCAGACTATGGCGGGTTTCGCGAAACCATTATTAATCGTCAAACAGGGTGGCTTTTCCCCGTCGGGGATAGTGATGCATTGGCCGAATCCTTACGTCAGGCATTGTCTATGACAGATGATCAACGGGCACAATTGGCAACGAGGGCCATCAATCATGTGCAGCAAAATTTTACCAAGGCCAAAATGTGTAATGATACGATGGACGTTTATGCCGACATATTACGTGCACGGATGGGCGGTTAGGACTCAACGCCTTTTGCAATATCCAGAAAATCTTGAATGCTCAAATTTTCCGCGCGCAGGGTCTCATCAATTCCCAAAGAATGAATAATGTTGATATAAGACTTCATGCTTTGGCGGATCATTTTGCGGCGCTGGCCAAAGGCGGATTCGGTTGCTTTTTCAAGGGATTGAAACGCAACTTTATCGGTTCGGAGTTTGGGCGTTAAATGCACAATGGATGATGTCACCTTAGGCGGCGGAACAAAGGCTGAGGACGGCACGTCAAAACATATTCGAGCATCGCACAACCACTGGGTTAAAACGGATAACCGCCCATAATGTTTATCATTTTCCGGGGCGCATAATCTTTGTGCAACCTCTTTTTGCACCATAATTGTTATGGACTGATAGGCATTTTGTGCATTGTCATGAATATCCCTAAGCCATTGAATAATAAGCGGTGTTGCAATGTTATAGGGTAAATTTGCAATAATTTTTCGGTTTCCGTCTTTGCCAAAACGCAGCAAATTCTCGTTAAGGGCATCGCCATGGATCAGGTTTAGGCGTCCCGCCGATGAATCGTTGAGGGATTGAAGAGCGCGAACCGCACGATCATCAAATTCAATAGCGGTCATGGACTTTGCCCCTTCTAATAAAATGCCGCGGGTCAGGCCGCCAGGCCCGGGACCGATTTCAATGATATGATCATCATTGTGAATATCGGCAAAGCGGGCGATTTTACGGGTGAGGTTCAAATCACATAGGAAATTTTGCCCCAAGGCCTTTGTCGCCCGCAAATCATGATCGGCAATGATGTCCTTTAGTGGGGGAAGTGATGCAACCGGATCAGACACGGCGTTCAATATAGGCGCTGGAGATCAGGTCACGTAAATATTGTTTTTGTAAAACATCCATGCGCTGCATTCCCATTCTGTTTTCAACCTCTCGCTCCAATGCAATAAGGGATCCACCGCCATCACGTCCGCACAGCATCGGCACAGTGACTGAGTTCGATGTTTCGATGGGTGTTCCAACATTGCCAATATTGACATCACTAACGGCGCCAACAATGTTTTGTGGGATATTGGATACAGTATCATCATAATTGCGTAAAGTTGCGTGGTCGCGCCTGGTAATTTGTTGGATAATATCCAAACATCCTTTCACATCACGTACAAAAAGATCAATGTCATCCTGAATGACTTTTCGTTCTGCCTCATCTTGGGGTAGGTCAAAAATAGCCGTTTTAATGTTTAGACGCTCTTCATCTTCACCGTTATTCAGATCTATGACGCGCTTTTGACGAAGAAACAGGATAGTATAGCTGCCGTCCGTCTTGATCGCTTGGGATACGGATTCAACATCCATGTTTTCAAGGGCAAGCGCAATATCTTCACTCATTTGGTCAGGGGTTATCCACCCGATTATGCCACCGCCTGCGGCGGTTGGGCTTTGCGAAAATTGCCGCGCCGCGGAAGGAAATTTTCGAATATCTGCCTGTAATTGCCGCGATAGATCCCGTGCTGTGTTGCGCACTTCGGCCTCATCCGCGTTTGTGTCTTCACCATAAGGAAGAACAATTTCTGCGATAAAATATTCTTCCTGACCTTCACGACGCTTCAGTCGTTCAATCTCCTCGTCAATGTCACTATCACTTAATGATACTCTGGGTCGGATTTGAGATTGGATGACCTTCCCCCATGCCAGTTGCGATTTCATTTGTTTGCGAAGGGAGTCTAAATTGATACCGTCACGGCGTAGAACCGTTTGAAATTGTTCGGGCGTTAACTCATTTTGTCCCGCCAATTCGGCAAAGGCGCCATCAATTTCTTCCTCTGTTGTTTCTAAACCCAAACGCTCTGCCTCTTGAATCTGCAATTGCTCGGTGATCATGCCGGTTAATACCTGGGGCAAAAGGCGTTCCTTAAATTCCTGTGTATTGGGCATGC
>CAJXOI010000202.1 GCA_913057885.1 uncultured Micavibrio sp. | reverse complement strand
CAAATTGATACGGGCTTGGAATTATGGGTGCAAAATTTATCACCCCTTGCCCGTGTTGCAGGACGTACAATGATAAGCGATATTCGCGCCCTGCCGGTTGCGGATAACGGTATTATTTATGCAACATCTCTATCTAATCGAATGAGTGCTATTAACGCCCGCACGGGCGAACCAGTATGGCAAAGCCCCATTGGATCAGCCACAACACCTTGGGTATCAGGGAACAGATTATTTGCGATTGAAACACAAAATACTCTTGTTTCACTTGATACAGAAGATGGCGACGTTGTCTGGCAAACGCCATTGCCACAATTTGAAGATGCCGAAGATCGTGAAGACCCCATTTCATGGCAAGGCCCCCTTTTGGCAGGAGGACGTTTAATGGTGTTCGGGTCACATGGTATTGTTCAGGAACACAACCCCACAAATGGGGAGATTATTAGGGAATGGAATGCGCGCGGTGACATAAGATTGCCCGTGGCCGTAGCTGATCAAACATTATTTATCGTTGATGAAGACGGTGATATAAGCGCTTGGCAATAAAAAATGCTGCATTTTTTTACGATGCAGCATCTCTAAAATTATTGTGACTGAAAGCCCGTAATTAGGCGGCGTCTGTTTTCTTGTCTTCGGATGCAGCCTCCTCTTCGGTTTCAACCTCTCCAGCGTCCGTGGTTTCTTCTTCTAAGGTTGCGATAGCGGCGTCTTCCAATGTTTCTTCAGCTTCCGCCTCCTCTGCAATCAAGGCTTTTCCTGTTTTACGCTGTGTTTCGGCTTCATCAGTTGTTCTGGCAATATTCACTGTCACCTCAACCTTTACCTCAGGATGCAAAATAACAGGCACAGGAAACAAACCGATTGTTTTAAGATTGATATTCAAATCAACCTGCCCACGCGTAACGCGCAATTCAGTTGTTTCTCTGATGGCTTCAGAAATATCACGAGCGGCAACAGAACCGTATAATTGACCACCTTCTGATGCCTGACGGATCAAATCAACGGTTAAACCATCAATTTTCTTGGCATCTTTTTCGGCCTCTGCGCGTTTTTTATCATTTGCGGCCTCGATCGCTTTTCTTTCTTTTTCGAAATAAGCGACATTATCCGCCGTTGCACGAAGAGCCTTGCCTTGCGGCAAAAGATAGTTTCTGGCGAACCCTGGCTTGACAGTGACTTCATCACCCAAATTGCCGAGACGTTCAACACGTTCTAGTAAAATAACTTGCATATCTAAATCCTTTCTCTTCCTTAGTCATCATTCTTCAAATAAGGAAGTAATGCCATAAAGCGTGCGCGCTTGATAGCGCGGGCAAGCTCACGTTGTTTCTTTGGCGAAACGGCAGTGATGCGTGATGGCATAATTTTTCCACGTTCAGAGATATAACGTTGAAGCGTTTTTGTATCTTTCCAGTCGATTTTCGGCGCATTAGGCCCTGTGAAGGGGCATGATTTTTTGCGACGGAAAAACGGAGCTTTTGATTCTGCGGCTGACATTACGCGGCCTCCTTCTCTTCATCTGTTGCATTGTCGATAAATTCATCAACACGGATTGTCATGTAACGCAACACGTCTTCATTTAGACGAATTTGACGTTCCATTTCCAAAACGGCAGGGGCTGGTGCATCGATATTCATCAACACATAGTAACCCTTTTTGTTTTTCTGAATTTTATAGGCCAATGTCTTAAGGCCCCAATTATCTGTTTTAACGACTTTTCCTTCGCCATCAGTAATGATTTTTGCGAAATTAGCGGCCAACTCGTCAACTTGTGCAGGTGTCATATCCTGCCGTGCGATAAACACGGTTTCATATAGCGGCATAACGTTTCCTTTCGGTTTGTACCCGACCATCTTTAATGCCGATAGGCCGGGAAGGTTTATAATTTTATGAAGATTTATCGATCTTCGCCGCCTTTATAGCCGCGAATTGAGATAAATTGCAAGACATTTATTCTGCAATTAAAAAACGTTTCGCCAAATCAATGTCGCGAAAAGCGATTTGACCAACCGTAATAGTGTCCATGTCGTTTAAAATTTGTGTGAGATGTGTTTGGTTAATCACATCATCACACTGCGCATAATAACGGTTTTTCAAAATGTCTTTTTGATGTGGTCCATCCAGATAGGATATCTTTTCACCTGTTATAAATGTCAAGCTTGAGAGCGTTTTTGCCTCTAAAGAAAGGCGTGAAAGTGCCATATCGGTGCGCCTTGGAACCATGTCATCAATCAGGTTCAAGGTATCGTGATCGCAATTCCGTTTTTTATCGGCGCAAGCAAACCATGTATTGAAGGCAATAGCCATGGCTTTTTGAGTGGCAATCTTTTCAGAACATCCTGAGGCCAATAATTTCTCAAGGCCGTTGATAAAGGCCAAGGCAACATCGGAATCTTCGCCGCACAAGATATGTTTCCAGGGTGTTGGATTTTGGTTTAATCGCTCCTGCCAGGCATAGAGAATTTTATGAATACAGGCATCGGCAACACATATACGTCCAATTAATAAAATTGTTTCAGGATGAAAATCTGCCAGACAATCAATCAATATTTCGACACTGCGTGCCATCCGCAAAGATTCTGCATAGGCCAATTCGATTTGAGGCTTGAAGTAATAGGATTGCAATGCCGATTCAGGCCTTAATCCATAATTATTCAATATAATCCGGCGATTATTCCAATCCATATCATAGGGCATATGATCCAGATCGTCATAAACCACGTCCCATACATCGCGCAGATCGGCAACCAAACTTTGAAACTGATCAACATATAGTGAATGCATTTTTTAATTACCCTGCACGAAAG